>JAEXJH010000590.1 GCA_023445955.1 Pseudomonadota bacterium | reverse complement strand
GGCTACGACCTCGACGTCTCCTCCCAGCGCGCCGAGATCCGCGCCCAGGACAAGGCCGGCCTGTTCTATGGCGCCGTGTCGCTGTGGCAGCTGGCGGCGCAGAGCAAGGCCGGCGCGCCCCTGCACGTCCAGGCCGTCAAGATCGAGGACGCCCCACGCTTCGTCTGGCGCGGCCTGATGCTGGACACCGCCCGCCACTACCGCAGCCTCGGGACGATCAAGGCCATTCTGGACGGCATGGCCAGCCTGAAGCTCAACACCTTCCACTGGCACCTGACCGACGACCAGGCCTGGCGGCTGGAGATCAAGAAGTACCCGAAGCTGACCGAGCACGGCGCCTGGCGTCAGCCGGCCGGCGCGGCGGGCTTCAACGCCGCGGGCGAGCCCGTGCGCTATGGCGGCTACTACACCCAGGATCAGGCGCGCGAGATCGTCGCCTACGCCGCCGCCCGCAATATCACCGTGGTGCCCGAGATCGAGATGCCGGGCCACGCCCAGGCGGCGATCTCCAGCTATCCGCAGCTGGGCACGCGCCCGGCGTCCGAGAAGGTGATGGCCGACTGGGGCGTCTATCCCGATATCTTCAACGTCGACGACGCCACCTTCGCCTTCCTGGAGGACGTGCTGGACGAGGTGATGGCGATCTTCCCGTCGACCTACATCCACGTCGGCGGCGACGAGGCGCTGAAGGCCCAGTGGGAGGCCAGTCCCGCCATCCAGGCCAAGATCAAGGCGCTGGGCCTGCCCGATGAGCACGCGCTGCAGAGCTACTTCATCCAGCGCATCGAAAGGCGCCTGAACGCCAAGGGCCGCCGGCTGGTTGGCTGGGACGAGATCCTGGAAGGCGGCCTGGCGCCCAACGCCACGGTGATGTCCTGGCGCGGGCTGGACGGCGCGGTGGCCGCCGCCAAGCAGGGCCACGACACGGTGCTGGCGCCGGGGCCGGTTCTGTATTTCGACCATCGCCAGAGCACCTCGCCCGACGAGCCGCCCGGCCGGGGCAAGATGTCGACGCTGAAGACGGTCTACGCCTTCGACGCCGAGCCCTCGGAGCTGACGCCCGAGCAGCACAAGCACGTGCTGGGCGTGCAGGCCACGCTGTTCAGCGAGCATGTCCGCACCGACGAGCGGGCCGTGAGCATGCTTTTCCCGCGCCTGGCCGCCTTGGCCGAGAACGCCTGGACCCCGCGCCAGAAACAGAGCTGGGACAGCTTCGCCGACCGTCTCCCCGCCACCCTGGGACGCCTGAGCGATCTGGGCCTGGCCTATGACCCGGTCCCGTTCGAGCCGCAGGCCTCGTTCGCCACGCCGGCGGAGACGATCGCGACCCAGCTCGACACCGGCTTGCAGGTCGGCCAGGTGCGCTACACCACCGACGGCAGCGAACCGACGCCCAAATCGCGGCCCTATCAGGCGCCGCTGGCCCTGAAGCCGGGCGTGCAGCTGAAGGCCCGGACCTTCCTCGATCAGTACCCGCTGGGCCGCACGCGCGACTGGACGGTGACGCCCGAGCGCGCCTTGACCCGCCGCTCGCACGAGCTGGCGCGCTGCACCGACAACCTGATCCTGAACCTCGAGGACGACGGCGCCAACGCCAAGGGCGAGCGCGCGACGTTCATGCTCGACATCCTCAATCCGTGCTGGATCTGGAAGAGCGCCGACCTGACCAACGGCGCCAAGCTGACCGTCACGGTCGGCCAGCTGCCGTTCAACTTCCAGCTCGGCAACAAGCTGGATCCACTGCCCGTGCGGCCGCCGTCGCGGCCGGAGGGCGAGCTGGAGGTGAGGTTCGGCTGCAAGGGGCCGCGCCTGGCCACCGTCCCGCTGACCGACGCCGCCCGCAACAGCGCCCTGACCTCGCTGCAGGTGGATGTCCCGGGGCGCGGCGTCGGCGATCTGTGCTTCACCTTCGCCAGCCGGGCCATCGAGCCGATGTGGGCGCTGTACAGCGTCCGCATCACGCCGAACGTCGCCGTGCGATGAGCTAGGACGCGGTCAGCGTCTGCTGGAAGTGTCGGGCGAGTTCAGCGCCGTCGGTGTTCAGGCAGACCTGGCGGTGTGGGCCGTGCTCGGACCAGCTCGTCTGGCCCAGGCGTTCGCCGTCCAGCGTCACCGAGACCGGCGCTGATCGGACCTCGAACAGCTCGGGCCGGGTGAGCCGGACCAAAGCGGCGACGTCGTGCAGCACGCAGCCGTCCAGGCCCTCGTGCCGGGCGTAGGTGGCGGCGTAGCCTCGGGTGACGTCGTGGACGAAGCGGCCAGTGGCGCTGGCCTGCGCCATCTTGCGCGCCGCGGCGTCGGTCAGGACGCAGGGCAGGGTGGCGTCCAGCGGGACCAGGGTTACCGGCCAGGATGCGGCCAGCACCTCGGCGGCCGCCTCGGGGTCGTTGTGGATATTGGCCTCGGCGAACGGGGTGACGTTACCCCGCGCGAAGGCGCCGCCCATGATCACCACCTCGGCGACCAGGCCGGTGATGTCGGGCGCGGCGCGCAGGGCGAGCGCGAGGTTGGTCAGCGGCCCGATCGCCGCGATGGTCACTTGGCCGGGATGAGCGCGGACAAGGTCGATGATCGCCTCATGCGCCGGGCCTGGATCCGCAGCGGGCAGGGCTGGGCCGGAGAGGTCGATATCGCCTAGGCCGTTCTCGCCATGCACATGCACGGGAGAGCAGCCACGCGGACGGGCCAGGGGCGCGTCGGCGCCGCGATGGACGGGAACGTCCAGGCCCAGCGTGGCGCGCAGCCACAGCGCGTTGCGGGTGGTGGTCTCGACATCGGCGTTGCCGAACACCGTGGTGATCGCCAGCAGCCGCAAGTCGGGCCGGGCGAGCAGATAGAGCAGGGCCAGGGCGTCGTCGACGCCCGGGTCGGTGTCGAGCATCACCAGCCTCGGCGCGGTGGTCATCCGTAGACCGCGCGGCAGACGGCCTCGCACTTGGCCAGGTCGAAGGCCCCATCGGTGCGCACGCCCGACTCCATGTCGATCCAGTAAAGCGCCCCCTCCGGCGCGGCGATGCGGTCCAGGATGTCGGTGACCGTGTCGGGGCCGATGCCGCCGGAATAGCCGCAGAACGGACCCTCGGCCGGCGGAGGCGCGGGCCAGCGGTCAGGCCGCGCCCCGGTGCCGAACGAGACGTCGTACAGCCAGTCGACTCCGGTCTGGCTCAGCGGAAAGCCGCCCGAGCACTGCAGCACGGCGCGCACGCCAAGGCGTCGGCCATAGTCGCGGGCGGCGGCGACCTGGGCCGGGGTGCTGCCCTTGAAGCTGTGATTGACCTGCACGCGCTGGATCCCGCCAGGGGGCAGGGGCGCGGTCAGGGGGCTGGCCGCAATGGCCTTGGCCGCGTCGCCGCAGACATGGGCGGCCCAGCGCAGGCCGCGCTCGGCCAGCAGGGCGTCGCGGATCTCGGCGCGAGGGAAGAGGGGGCTGTCGTCCTCCTGGGCCGGATCGACCAGCACGCCCCACTCGATCGGATAGCGGGCCGAAAGCGCCTTGAGGCCGGGCAGCAGTTCGAGGCGATCGACGCCGGTGAACGCAATGAAACTGGGCGGCTGCATGGGCGAGTCCGAAGATCAAAATGTCCTTGCAAACTATCTAGTGAAACGTTTCAGTCAAGTCGCTGAAGCGAGGACGTTCAGATGGTGCGGGTGGCGGTCGCGGGGTTCGCGACGATCGACTACGTGGTCCGGGTCGAGGGTGACTTCACCGGACGCGGCACGCGGCTGATGCGCGAGGCCGCCTGGCCCCGTGCGGGCGGCGCGGCGCTCTATGCCAGTGCGGCGCTGAGGCAGGCCAACCTGGCGGCCGCGCCCCTGACCTGGACCGGCGACGACGCCGACGGGGAGGCCTATCGCGCCGCGTGCGTCTCTGTGGAGGGCGTCGCGGTCAGGCCTGGCGCGCCCTCGACCCGATGCCTGCTGATCTACAACGCCGATGGGACCTATGGCTGCCTGCTGCGGCCGGGGCCAGCTGAACTAACCGAGGTCCAGCTGCGTCTCGCCGCCGACGCCGAATGGCTTGTGATCGCCGCCGGTCCGCCGGAAATCACCGCCCGCCTGCTCGATCTCGAAGGCCCGCGCCTGGCCTGGATCGCCAAGGACGATCCGGCCTGCTTCCCGTCCGAACTCGTGGCGCGACTGACGGCCCGGGCCGAGGTCGTGTTCTGCAACGCCGGCGAACGCGCCTGGCTGGAGGCGGGCCGTAGAGGCGCGGCGCCCGCCGAACAGATCCTGTTCGAGACTCGCGGCGCCGATGGCGTCCATATCGAGGCGGCCGGCGCGACCTTCGACCTGCCGGTCGCGCGGTTGGAAGCCGACGACGCCACGGGCGCTGGCGACACCTTCGCCGGGGCGGCGCTTGCTGCGCTGATCGCCGGCGCTCCGCCGCGCATGGCGGCAGAGGCCGGGATCGCGGCGGCCGGGGCGCTGCTGACGGCTAGGCCGTCCGGTACTTGAAGAGTCCCAGGCTGTTGCCCTCGGTGTCGGTGGCGTAGAAGAACGAGCCCACCGGGATGTCGATGACGTCCGAGACGACCTCGCCGCCGCCCTTGCGGACCCGGTCCATGGCGTCGCTCAGCGTATCGGTCACGGCGAAGTGGGTGGTCGCGCCGCCGCCATTCGTCGCCGGCTGTCCGGGATAGATATGGCCCGGCGCATGCCCGCCTTCGGCGTACGGCAGCATCCAGATCGGATTGGGACCGCCGTCGGCGCGGGTCACCTCGCCCTGCAGCAGGGTCTCGTAGAAGCGGCAGGCGCGTTCGGGGTCCGAAGCGGGAATCTCGGTGAAGACGATTTGCGCGGCGTTGGTCATGGGCTTGTTCCCTCCAAGTTGAACACGCCATTCCTTTCACATCGCTCCTGACACCCTCATGGCAGGAGCAGAGGCCGTCAGCCGCTGATCAGCCCCATGATCGTCGCCGTCAGGCAGGTGGTCAGGAACGCCGCGGCCAGGGCCTTGAAACCCAGCTCGACGACCTCGCCGACCTTCTCAGGGGCCATGGAGGACAGGCTGCCGATCAGGATCGCCACGCTGCCGACATTGCCAAAGCTCCCCAGGGCGTAGGTCAGGATCAGCAGGCTCTTGTCGCTGAGCGCGCCGGGCGGCAGAGCCATCATGTCGCTGTAGGCGACGACCTCGTTGGCGGCGACCTTGGTCCCCAGGATCGCGCCGACATGCTGCAGGTCCGACAGCGGCGCGCCGGTCAGCCAGACGATCGGGGTCAGCAGCCAGCCCAGGATCCCACCG
>JAEXJH010000589.1 GCA_023445955.1 Pseudomonadota bacterium | reverse complement strand
GCGCCTCAGGCGCGGGATGATGGTTGAAACCGTCAGCGCCAGGGGCTCATAACAGCCCCCATGACCGACACCGCCTCCATCGACTTCGTCCGCGGCCTCCCCAAGGCCGAACTGCACATGCACATCGAGGGCAGCCTCGAGCCCGAGCTGATGTTCGAGCTGGCCCAGCGCAACGGCATCACCTTGCCCTTCGCCTCGGTGGAAGAGATCCGCGCGGCCTACGACTTCTCGAACCTGCAGGACTTCCTGGACATCTATTACCAGGGCGCGGGCGTGCTGCAGACGGCCGACGACTTCAAGGACCTGGCCCTGGCCTATTTCAAGCGCCTGGCGGCCGACGGCGGCACGCATG
The DNA here is from genome assembly GCA_023445955.1 of Pseudomonadota bacterium. Taxonomy (GTDB): domain Bacteria; phylum Pseudomonadota; class Alphaproteobacteria; order Caulobacterales; family Caulobacteraceae; genus Caulobacter. Next base: position 5,546 of record JAEXJH010000589.1, on the reverse strand, counting down.
CCGAGATCTTCTTCGATCCCCAGACCCACACCGATCGCGGCATCGCCTTCGGCGTCGTGATGGAAGGCCTGCTGGCCGGCATGGACGAGGCGGAAAAGACGCTGGGCGTCACCAGCAAGCTGATCCTCTGCTTCCTGCGCCACCTGTCGGAAGACGCCGCCTTCGAGACCCTGGAGCTGGCCAAGCCGTGGCTGAACAAGCTGGCGGGCGTGGGCCTGGACAGCTCGGAGGTCGGCCACCCGCCGGCCAAGTTCGCCCGCGTGCTGCAGGCTTCGCGCGATCTGGGCCTCAAGGTCGTGGCCCACGCCGGCGAGGAAGGCCCGCCGGCCTATGTCTGGGAAGCCATCGACCTGGTGAAGGTCGACCGCATCGACCACGGCAACCGCGCCCTGGAGGACGAGGCCCTGACCCAGCGCCTGATCGCGGACGGAACCACCCTGACCGTCTGCCCGCTGTCGAACCTGAAGCTGTGCGGCGTGCCCAGCCTGGACGTCCACCCGCTGAAAAAGATGCTGGCCCTGGGCCTGAAGGCGACGGTGAACTCCGACGACCCGGCCTATTTCGGCGGTTACCTGCTGGAGAACTACATGGCCACTGCCGGCGCGGTCGGTCTTACGCGAGACGAGATCGTCACCCTGGCCAAGAACAGCTTCACCGGCTCGTTCCTGAGCGACGCCGAGAAGGCCGAGCGCGTGGCCAAGGTCGAGGCCTACGCGGCCGCCCACTGACGTCCATGACCGTCGTCGCCGCCAGCGCCTATGTGAACGGCGAGGTCGTCCGGCCGCTCAGCCTGGACGATCCGGCCGGCCTGCAGCCCCGCGAGGGCGAGTTCGTCTGGATCGGCCTGGTCGAGCCCGAAGAAGCCGAGCTGCGGGTGCTGCAGCAGACCTTCCACCTGCATCCGCTGGCGATCGAGGATGCGCTGAACGCCCGCCAGACGCCCAAGGTCGACGTCTATGGCGACCAGTTGTTCGTGGTCGCCAAGACCGCGCACCTGGAGAACGACCGCATCGAGTATGGCGAGACCGATTTCTTCGTCGGCCGCCGCCACCTGATCACCGTCCGCCACGGCTCGGCCCGCGCCCATACCGAACTGCGCGCCCAGCTGGAGGCCGCGCCGGCCCTGCTCAAGCACGGCGTCGACTATGTGCTGCACGCGGTGCTGGACTTCATCGTCGACGGCTACATGCCGATCGTCGACGCCATCGAGGAGGAGCTGGTCGCGTTCGAGCGCCGCGCACTGGACGCTTTCCTGACCCGCGCCGAGATCGCCCGCATCTTCAACCTCCGCCGGGCGCTGATGAAGTTCAAGAAGCTGCTGGGTCCCATGACCCAGGTGGTCAGCGCGCTGGAGCACCACGAGCTGCCCTGCATCGACACCGACGTGCGGCCCTATTTCCGCGACGTCCGCGACCACATCCAGCGCACCGAGATCCTGGTCGACGGCCTGCGCGAGGTGCTGACGTTCGTCTTCGAGATCAGCAGCCTGCTGGAACAGCAGCGCCAGGGCGTCATCACCCGCCAACTGGCCGCCTGGGCCGCCATCCTGGCCGTTCCCACGGCCGTGGCCGGCGTCTACGGCATGAACTTCGAGCACATGCCGGAGCTGAAGTGGACGTACGGCTATCCGGCCGTGCTCGGCGCGATCGTGGTGGTGTGCGGCCTGCTGTACCGGCGTTTCAAGAAGACAGGCTGGCTCTAGTTCCGAGCCTTGGAGAGGTTCGCGCCGTTGAAGAACACCGAGCGCCGGGCCGTGTCGGTATGGAAGAAGCCCGGCTCCACCCGCCGCTGTCGTAGCGCGGGGTCAGGGTGTCGCCGTCGATCTTGGCCTTGAAAGTGGAAGCTTGGCCCTAGGCCGCGCTCCACCGGCCATAGGCGCGGACCAGCAGCGCCACGACGATCGCCAGGGCCAGCATGCCGGCGATCTCGGTCGACACGGCGCGGCAGTAGCCCAGCGCCGGGAAGTCCGGGGTCAGAATCGGCGCCAAGAGCGCGTAGCCCGCGGCGACACAGAAGCCGGCGCCGCCGACGCGGACAACGACGTTCAAACCCAGGCGCGCGGTCACCACCGCCCCCGCGCAGGCGATAAGGCCCACGGCGCCGAACACCGTGGCCAGACCCGTGTCCGAGCCCGCCAGCCTCCAAGCCAGATGGCCCAGCAGCCCGGCCCAGATCAGCGCGCCGGCGGCAAGGCCTCCGCGCGCGGCGACGTCGACCGATTGCGGATCCCGCACGCGCCAGCCGATCGCGGCCAGCACGCCGCCCAGCGCGAAGCCCGGGCGTTGCGCGGCGGGCAGGTGCGCCAGCTCCGCCGCGATCGCCCGCGCCCAGTCGCGTCGTGCTTCGGGAGCAATGCGGACCGCCAGGTCCGCCAGGCGTTGCGTCCAGCTCATGCCAGGGCTCCTTTCAAAGGTGAGGTCGCCGGCGCTTGATTCGCCGCCTCGCGGGCGGCCGCCCTGCCCTCGGCGGTCAGGCGATAGACATGTCGGGGCGGACGCCCGGTTTCGGGCGCATCACGCCACTGCGCCTCCAGCAGGCCCGCCGACTGCAGGCGCGCCAGCAGGGGATAGAGGGTGCCGGACGCCAGCCCCGTTTCGCGCGACAGGTCGTAGCCGTGTCGCCATGCGGAGGGCTCGGTGAGCAGCGCCGCGAGAAGGGTCTTCGCCTGCGGAGAGGGCTTGCGTTTCCGTTCCATGAGATAACTCTACATATGTAGAGTTAAGAGTCAAACGCCAACGCCTAGCCCTCGCAGACCTCCAGGATCTCGCGGTGCCGGGCGGCGTCGATGCCGTCGCGCTGTTCCTGGGCCAGGCGGCTCTTGTCGCTTTCCGACAGGCGCAGGGTCGGGCGCTCGTCGGGATCCTGGAACTGGATCAGCAGGCGGGTGCCCAGGGTCGTGCCGGGATAGGGCGCGAGCTTGTTGGCCAGCTTGGCCGGATGCGGCGGCTCTTCGCGGCCGTCGGCGTCATAGAGGTCGAGGTAGCGCTCGAAGACCTCGGCCTCGACTTCGGCCCAGACGCCCCAGCCGAAATAGTCGTCCTGCCCCTTCAGCGGCACGGGGAGGATGCAGCGGATGAAGAAGCGGTCGCCCCACTGGCACAGGTCGTCGCTGTAGCGGACCTGCTCGTCCTGGTCGGCCTCAGGCAGCGCCCAGACCTCGTCCGGCAGTTCGAAGCCCCAGTCCAGGGACAGCTCTTGAGACTCGTCGGCCATCGCAACCTTCGGCGTGAGGATCAGCGCCGAATGACTAGGCGATTGCGCGGCCTTAGGCCACCGCGTCGCGCAGGGCGTCGCAGAGGCGGTCCAGGCCCTCGATGTCGAGGCTGGGGTCCAGCGCGATGACCACGGTCGAGGCCGCCAGGTGGTCGGCGGTCGGGGTGTCGTCGGCGACGAGCGAGCGGTCGCGGACCGAGCAGCTGGCGGCGACGCCCGCCGCCTGGAGCTTCCAGGCCACCGCGCCGGCGTCGTCGGTGGGCAGCGACAGGGCGCAGGTCTGCGAGATCCAGCTCATGCCCCAGCCGGGCTGGAAGCCGACGCCGCTGTCCAGCAGCAGGACGCGCAGTTGCTGGGCCGTGCCGCACAGGCGCTGGCGCAGGCCCGGCCAGGCGGCCAGGCCGTCTTCGCCGGCGAAGGGCGCGGCCTCGATGGCGTTGATGGCGGTGGCGTCCTCGCAGGCGACAAACACGCCTTGGCCGCTCGGCAGACCCACGAGAACGGGAACCGGAGCCTCGATCACCACGTCGAAGGCGCCAGCGGCGTCGACCAGGATCGGCAGGCCGGTCTCGGCGCGGAAGGCGGCCCAGGCGCGCATGTCGGGGGCGCGGCCGTGGGCGGCGGCGGGGACGATGGCTTCCAGCGGACCGGGGGCCTCGGGCAGGCGCTCGCGCAGGTGGCCGGTGTCGAACATGGCGCTGAACGGATCGACGTCGACCAGCCAGGCCTTGAGGCCCGCCGCGGCGACGCCGGCCAAGGTTTCGGGATCGGCCAGGGCCGACACGACGCAGACGCCGCCTTCGCGCACGCCCAGGGCCTTCAGCGCCGCGGCGGTCGCCTCGACGCGTTCGGCGAAGGCGCGGACGGCGACGGGACGAACGAAGCGGGACGCCAGGCGTTGGTCGAGATCGGAGCTGTGACCGGTGGCGCCGAGCGCGGCGGCGACGGCGTCGAAGTCGATCGGCGCGCCCGACGCACGGACGAACGTCCTCCCTTGCGGGGTCAGGATCGGAGCAGCGGCGGGCTTCGGGAGCATTTCAGACGCATTCCACGACGAACCGGGCGACCTCCATGGCCGCACCATATGGTTAAGCAACCGTATTCATCGATTCCGGCTGGCCTAATGTGGCGCGCCGTCGCGGCAAAAAAGTCTACGCGGTAGGCGAAACTTGCCCCGAACCTTGCCATGAGTCGCGCAGTTCGCGCTTCAGAACCTTGCCGATGTGACTGCGCGGCAGGCTCTCGACGATCTTCACATCCGCCAGCCGCTGGGTCTTGCCGACCTGGCCGTTGACGAAGGTCTTGATCGCCTCGGCTTCGGCCTCGCCCTTCACCGCCACGAAGGCCACCGGGGTCTCGCCCCAGGCGTCGGAGGGCACGCCGACCACGGCGGCCTCGACCACCGCCGGGTGCTGGACCAGCACGGCCTCCAGGTCGGACGGATAGATGTTGAAGCCGCCGCTGATGATCATGTCCTTCTTGCGATCCATCAGCGTGAGGAAGCCGTCCTCGTCGAAGCGGCCGACATCGCCGGTGCGGATGAAGGTCCAGCCCTCGGGCGAGGTCCAGATCGCCTCGGCGGTCTTGTCGGGGCGGCCGTGATAGCCGTTCATGGTCGCAGCCGAGCGGCCGACGATCTCGCCGACCACGCCGGGACCGACCTGGACACCGTCCTCGTCGATCAGGCGGATGTCGTGGCCGGGCGCAGGCTGGCCGACCGTGTGCAGCTTGTCTGGATGCTCGTGGGCGATGAGGATGCAGGTGCCGCCGCCCTCGGTCATGCCGAAATACTCGACCAGCCCGCCGGGCCAGCGCTTGAGCACCTCCCCCTTCAGCTCGGCCGCGAACGGGGCGCTGGTGCAGAACTTCAGGTGCGTGGTCGACAGGTCGTAGCTGTCGAAGTCGGGCCGCTCCATCAGGCGGCGGTACTGCACCGGCACAAGCATGGTGTGGGTCATGCGGTGCTGCTGGGCCAGCTCCAGATATTTGCCGGCGTCAAACTTCTTCATCAGCACGACGGTGCCGCCGCCGGCCAGGGTCGGGAAAAAGCAGACCAGCGTGGTGTTGGAATAGAGCGGGGTCGACAGGACGCTGACGGCCGTCGGGCCGTAGCCGACCGCGTCGCCCCGGAAGACGTGCTTCCAGCGCATGCCGTGCGACTGGACGATGCCCTTAGGCGTGCCGGTCGTACCGCTGGAATAGATGATGTTGAAGGGCTGGTCTGGGCGGATGTCGACGGCCGCGGGCCGGGCGCCCTCGGGGGCCAGCCAGGCGTCGAAGGCGTCGGTGTCGAGACGGATCTGGCGCACGGCGATCGGCGCGGGCTTCTGGGC
>JAEXJH010000588.1 GCA_023445955.1 Pseudomonadota bacterium | reverse complement strand
GGGGGGGGGGGGGGGGGGGGGCGGGGCGCCCCCCCCCCCCCCCCCCCGACGCCGCTGTCCTGGGCGGCGATGTCGGGATTGCCGACGGTCACGGTCATGCGGCGCTTGCTGCCGGGAATGGCCTTGGGATTGGAGGTCCCGTTCTGGTCGTCCCAGGTGGTGGTGGCCACGGTCGAGATGGTCGGCGCGACGCCGCCGATCGTCAGGGTGACGGTGACGTCGGTGTTGACGTTGCCTGTCTCGGTCTTGCCGATGATGCACACCCCCAGGCTGATGCCCGTGCAGATGCTCCACTCCCACTTCACCTTGAACGTCCCGGTATAGACACCGGGCAGGGGCGCGACCGTGGGCGTGGTCAGGCGAGGCTTGACGTAGATCGGAAGGCTGGTCGGCGCGCTGCCCGTCAGGCCGAGGAGGTCGATCAGCACGCCGTTGACGTAGTAGGCCGCCGTTCCGTTCAGCTGCGGCGTGCCGGACGAGGCTGCCGACAGCAGGAAGTCCACGGTGCTGGTCCCGTTAGTGTGGGTCAGCTTGTAGGTCCCGCCGATGATCGTCGCCCGGATGTAGTTGGAGCCCAACAGGGTCAGGACCGGGCTGCCCGTCGGACAGCCGAAGCCGCCCGGGACGCTGGCATAGGGGACCACGTCGCCATAGACGGCGTTGGGCGACTGGGCGGGCAGCGTCCCCGAGGACGTCGCCGACGCGCCGCACGACGCCGCCGAGGCGCCGGTCGCCGCGAACAGCAGGACGAACGCGGTCGCCAGGGATGTGAAGATGGAGCTCAGTCGCATCCAGAAGCCTTCGGATTTCGCTGAAACCCTAGGCCGTCGGGGTTAATCGCACTTCAAGGATGTGCCGACTTCGAGGGCTCAACCCATAGACTTTAGTCTAGGGAAACAGCCTTTTCGTGGTCCAGCCAGCGTCTGCGCGGTCGAACACCAGACGCTCGTGCAGGCGGAACGGGCGGTCGCGCCAGAACTCGATGGTGATGGGAACGATGCGATAGCCCGACCAGTGCGGCGGACGCGGCACCTTGGAGAGGCCGAACTTCAGGCCCATCTCGGCGACCCGCTTTTCCAGCGCCAGGCGATCGGGCAGCGGGCGCGACTGGTCGCTGGCCCAGGCGCCGATCTGGCTGGCGCGGGCGCGGCTGGCGAAATAGGCGTCGGCCTCGGCCTGCGTGGTCGGCTCCACCGTCCCGCGGATGCGCACCTGGCGGCGCAGGGATTTCCAGTGGAACAGCAGGGCCGCCTTCGGGTGACCGTTCAGCTCCACGCCCTTGGCGCTGTGGGTGTTGGTGTAGAAGACGAAGCCGCGCGCGTCGAAATCCTTCAGCAGCACCATGCGCGAGTCGGGCATGCCGTCCCCGTCGACCGTCGAGACGGTCATGGCGTTGGGGTCGTTGGGCTCCTTCTTGCCCGCCTCCTCCAGCCACTCGGCGAACAGGGCGAACGGATCCTCTTCCGAGAGCAGCGCCGGCGGCGTCGCCTCGGTCACCTGGCGGACATAGTCGTCCTCGCTGGGCGAGGCGGGGATCAGGGTCGGGTCGGCGCTCATGACTTCGATATAGGACGAGGCGCGGGCCAGGGCCACATCCGGGCGAACGCCTAAAGTCTTAACTTAACCCGCCGTTGACCATCCGGCGCCAGGGTCGGACCATGACGACCCGTATGCCCGCCCTGACGCTTTCGGCTGCCCGCGCCCTTTTGGGTGTCGGTCCGATGGCGGACGAGCGCGAGTTGCGCACCGCCTATCGCGAGGCGGCCAAGCGGGCCCACCCTGACCGCCCGACCGGCGATGCGGCCCTGTTCCGCGACGTGCTGGCCGCCTACCGCCTGCTGCAGGACGCGCCGATCGCGCAGACCCACTTCCCGCCGGCCGTGGCCCAACCCGTCCCGATCGCCGACCGCGTCTTCCTTGAGATCGACATCGCCACGGCCGTCGCCGGCGGCGCCGAGGAGCTGGCCATCGACGGCCGCCGCTTGCGGCTGAAGCTGCCCGCCGGCCTGCGCGAAGGCGATAAGGTCCGGGTCGAGGGCGTGACCTTCGAGGTCCGCCTTCGCGTTCAAGACGGCGCGCTGGTGCGCGGCGACGACATCTGGCTGACCGGCAAGGTCGATCCGCGCGTGCTGGCCGAAGGCGGCCGCGTCGACGCCGACACCCCGCTGGGTCCGCGCCCGGCCTGGATCTCGACCAAGGCGGCGGCTCGCGGCCTGGTCCGCCTGCCCGGCCAGGGTTTGCCGGCCCGCGCCAATCACAAGGCCGGGGACCTGTTCCTGCGCCTGGAAGCCGCCGAAGCCGGCGCGGAAAGCCCGGCGCGGTCGTTGCTGAAGCGGTTCGCCGCGGCCTGGGCGGCCTGACGCCTTAAAGCGCGCCCTTAATTCAGTCGCGCACGATCTTTTCTCATCGCCCCACCCTTGCAATTACATCGCGCACGATTAAATCGCTCACATCATTCCAAGCCAAGGAGGCTCTCATGACCACGCTCTACACCACCCGCGCCACTGTCGTCGGCGGCCGCGAAGGCCACGCTCGCACCGAAGACGGCCTGCTGGACGTCCAGCTGTCGATGCCCAAGGCCCTGGGCGGCAAGGAAACCGGCACCAATCCCGAGCAGCTGTTCGCCGCCGGCTACGCCGCCTGCTTCCAGAGCGCCATGGCCCACGTCGCCCGCACCCAGAAGATCGCGCTGACCGGCTCGACCGTGACCGGCCAGGTCGGCCTCGCCACGCAAGAGGTCGGCTTCAAGCTGGAAGTGGCGCTGGAAGTCGAAACCCAGGGCCTGAGCCAGGCCGACGCCGAAGCCCTGGTTGCGACCGCGCACCAAGTCTGCCCCTATTCGAACGCCACCCGCGGCAATGTCGACGTGGCCATCACCGTGAAGGCGGCCTAAACCCGAACCATCATGCGCCAGAAGAAGCCCGCGTCACCCGACACCCCGATCGAGACCCTGCGTCTCGACAACCAGCTGTGCTTTGCCCTCTACGGCGCGGCCAACCGGATGACGCGGCTCTACCGGCCCATGCTGGACGCCCTGGGACTGACCTATCCGCAGTATCTCGCCATGCTGGTGTTGTGGGAGGCCAGTCCCCGGACGGTCGGGGCCCTGGGCGACGCCCTGGACCTTGATTCCAGCACCCTGACCCCGCTGCTCAAGCGGCTGGAAGCCGGCGGCCTGGTCGCGCGCACCCGCGATCCGGAAGACGAGCGGCGGGTCATCGTGGCCCTGACCGACAAGGGCCGCGCGCTGCGCGATCAGGCGGTGACGATCCCCGAGAAGCTGTTTTGCGCGCTGGACATGCCGCTGGAGACAATGGGCGCGCTGCGCGATCGTCTCAAGACGGTGGCGAAATAAGCGCTTCTAGGGCTGGGAACGCGGCGGCTGCGCCTGCTGGCGGGCGCGGATGGCGGCGTGGTCGGCGTCGCTGGTCTGGCGCAGGGCCCGCAAGTCCTCGCTGATCCGGAAGATGGCGACATAGAACTCGCAGAAGGCGCGCCACAGCAGCACCAGGGCGCCGGCGACCAGCAGGCCCGCGATCAGCACCGGGAAGGCCAGCAACAGCGAGCTGATTCCCGGCTCCTTCAGCGCCAAGCCCACGGCGGCGCCGGCGACCGAGAAGCCGAACAGGGCCACGACCCCGAGGCCGGCCCAATAGATGAAGTGAATCACGGGCCCAGTGACCAGACGATCGAACGTCAGCAGGTCCCAGAGCAGCGAGTTTGACCCACGCTTTGTCTTGTTGGCCGGAGGCATAATGAACCCCAAGTCGGCGAAAACCGCCCCTCGTTAAGGTCATCGCTAGCAGTGCGAAGCCCGCTCGGCAATGCCGGGCGGGCTCGCAGTTGTATCAGCCGTGTGGCGCGCAGGTTTACTGCGGCTTGGCGCCGGCGACCGTGGCGTCGATCTGGGCCTTGGTGGCCGTGGTCGAGACGCTGCCGTCCGCGCCCGCGCTGAGGCTGTTGGCCGGCAGGGCGAACTTCACGCCGCCATTGGTGACGATGACGTTGGTCGAGCCATCGGCGCCCGTGCTGGTGCCGGT
>JAEXJH010000587.1 GCA_023445955.1 Pseudomonadota bacterium | reverse complement strand
ACCACGGGGTGAACCTTGGGCGCCTCGGGCGTGCCCAGATGGTTGGTCGCCATCATCCGGCGCAGGGTGTGGGCGAAGGAGCGCTGAGGGTCGGAGAGGAAGGTGGCGACCCGCGCGAGGGTCTTTTCCTCCTCGGCGTAGAGGACGTGGAGGATCGCGCCGACCAGCAGGCTGTGGCTGGTTTTTTCCCAGTGCGATCGGCGCTCCAAAGCCCCTTCCGGGTCCACGAGCACGTCGGCGATATTCTGAACGTCGCGGACCTCGTCGGGCCCCTTGCGCACTTCCAGCAGCGGATTGTAACGGGCCGACCGCGCGTCGGTCGGAATGAACAGCAGGCAGTGGGAGAACCGCGCCCGCCAGCCGGCGGTCAGCGTCCAGTTCTCGCCCTTGATATCGTGGACGACGGCGCTGCCAGTCCAAGACAGCAGGCTGGGCACCACCAGACCCACGCCCTTGCCCGAACGCGTCGGCGCGAACGCCATGACGTGCTCGGGGCCCGCGTGGCGGAGATAGTCGGCGCCCAGTCGCCCGAGAAAGACGCCGTCATCCTTGAACAGGCCAGCGGCGGCCGCCTCGGTCCGGGTCGCCCAGCGCGAAGAGCCGTAGGTCGTGACCTGCCCGGTCTGGCGGGCGCGCCACAGCGATCCGACGATGGCGCAGGCGCATCCGAGAAAGCCGCTGGCGCCCGCCAACATCCCGGCCTTGTCGAAGACCAGCGGCGCATAGGCCTCGTAGTGGTACCACCAGTCGAAAAGCTGCCAGGGCCGGTAGAGCGGTTGACCCAGCACCTCGAGCCAGGGCGCGCCCAAACGGTCCTGATAGCCCAGCATGGCCGCAGCCCACTGGGTGGCGGCCCAGACGCCCAGAATCATGATCGCGAAGACCGCGAGGATCTGGCCGATGAGGAGCTTGGTGGGCGTCATGCGCCGGGTCCCCGCGCTCGGACCGCGGCATGCGGCGCGAGGCCCTCGGAGACTCTGGCCGAGGTCGAAAATCGCTTACGGCGGCTAGGCCCGTGTCAGGTACGCATCGGCCGCAGTTCAGTCCGGACGTCGGGATCGTTTCACTAAAACCGGCGCCCTTGCCTCGCGGCGAACGACTAGGCTGAAGCTGAAAGTTCCCTTTTCGTTCCCGCCGTGGTAAGGCAACGGGCGATGCAGGACGCGCGCAAGATCATCCATATCGACATGGACGCCTTCTATGCGTCGGTCGAACAGCGTGACGATCCCAGCTTTCGCGGACGTCCACTCGCGGTCGGTCACGGGGCTCGCAGAGGCGTGGTCGCCGCCGCCAGCTACGAGGCGCGCAAGTTCGGCGTCCGCTCTGCCATGCCTTCGACCACGGCCTTGGCCAAATGCCCGCAGCTCATCTTCGTGCCGCCCCGTTTCGAGGTCTACAAGACGGTGTCCCGACAGATCCATGCGATCTTCGCCGACTACACCGACCTGATCGAGCCGCTGTCTCTGGATGAGGCCTATCTCGACGTCACCGCCAATCGCCGGGGTCTGGCGACCGCCACCGACACGGCCCTTGAGATTCGCGCTCGGATCCTGGAAACCACCGGCCTGACGGCCTCGGCCGGGATCTCCTACAACAAATTTCTGGCCAAGCTCGCTTCGGATCAGCGCAAGCCCAACGGCCAGTTCGTGGTCCCGCCTGGCAAGGGCGAGACCTTCGTCCAGACCCTGCCGATCGGACGCTTCTACGGCGTGGGGGCGGTCACCGAGGCTAAGATGAAGAGCCTGGACATCCACACTGGCGAAGATCTTCACCGCCAGAGCCTGACCTTCCTGCAACAGCATTTCGGCAAGTCCGGGCCCTGGTACTACGCCATCGCCCGGGGCGAGGATCATCGGCGGGTCAATCCCGACCGCGTGCGCAAGTCCTCGGGCTCGGAAACCACTTTCGACCAGGATCACATCGCGCCCGAACCGATTGAGGCCGGCGTCCTGGCGATGGCCGACGATGTGTGGGCTTGGTGCGAGAAGACCGGCGCGCGGGCCCGCACCGTCACCGTGAAGATCAAATGGGCCGACTTTCAGCAGGCGACCCGCAGCCGCTCCCTACCCTCGCCGATCGTCGACCACGAGGCCCTGCGCCGCGCGAGCTTGGATCTCATCCGCTCGGTCTATCCGCCACGGAAGGGCATTCGACTGGTCGGCGTGACCTTGTCGAACTTCGATCAGGCCATCGCGCTCAGGGACGAACAACTGGGCCTTGGGCTGGACAAGGCCTTGGTCGGCCAGCCGACAGCGCCTATCGCTGCACACGCTTAAGGTTCACGTCATGCCGCCGCGCCGCCGTCCCAACGCCAAGATCCTCACGCCCGCGGGCTGGATCGGACTCGCCACCATCATCGGCTTGGCCGCGGCCCTGGCCGCCGCTGTCGCGCCCCTGCTTGTCCGACACTGACCGCTGGACGGTCTACCGGATCGTCCAAGGCTTGACCGCCGCGATCATCAACACCGCCGACACGAGGTAGGCCGCAAGTACAACGGTGGCAGGTCGGTCATGCACAACCAGTTGAACGAGACCGACGATGATCGTGGACGGCGCGATGGCGACGGCCAGACAGCCCACCCACATCAGCGGCGTGATCGCCCAGTCCGGCAGCCAAGCAGCCTGCTCTTCATCATCATACCAGCCCATGGCCAAGCCCTCCCCGAGAACACAACCATAACGGCTACAGATGAGATCGCAAATCCCGAGCGCGAGCGCTCAACACCGATCGGAAAACCGGTCGTACGCGTCGATCTTCCGGGTCAGCGGATCGATCTCGCCGCCATAGATCTCCTGACGCAGAAACAGCAGTTCGGCGTCCTTGTCCGCTTCGGCGACGTCGACATACCAGCAGCGTGACGGCACGGCGTCGTCGCCGCTCCAGCGATAGCCTCGGGCCTTGAGCTTGTCCTTCATGGCGAACGGCGAGTTCTCCGCCCAGATCCGCCAGCTTGGCGTGCGCGCCTGCTCCAGCAG
>JAEXJH010000586.1 GCA_023445955.1 Pseudomonadota bacterium | reverse complement strand
TCCTGCAGGACGATGACCTGCGTCAAGGCATCAAGACCTTCACCGACTGGCCGACCATCCCGCAGCTGTATGTGAAGGGTGAGTTCGTCGGCGGCAGCGACATCATCCGCGAGATGTTCCAGTCGGGCGAGCTGAAGACCTTCTTCGTCGAACAGGGCGTTCTGGCGGCGTGAGCCGACTGTTCGTCCCGCCTTCGGACGCCTATTCCCTGACCTTCCAACCCAAGGCGTCGGACATCGACGCCAACGGCCACGTCAACAACGTGGTCTATCTTGGCTGGGCTCAGGACCTGGCCATCGCCCACTGGGAAGCGTGGGCCAGCGAAGAGCAGCGCGCGCCCTGGAGCTGGATCGCGCGCCGCCACGAGATCGACTACCGCCGCGAACTGCTGCCGGGCGAGATCGCCACCGGCTACACCTGGGTCGGCGAGCTCAAAGGGCCGCGCTTCGAGCGCTATGTCCGCATCGACGGCCCGGACGGCGAGATGTGCGCCCAGAGCCGCACCGACTGGGTGCTGCTCGACATCGCCGCCAAGCGCCCCGCGCGGGTGCTGCCCTGGATGGTCGAGCGCTTCACGCCGAAGGGCTGAACCTCACGCCGAGGGCGTGGCGGGGCGATAGATCTTCAGGATCCGCAAGCCATTGCACTTCGAGCATGTGCCCAAGGTGTATTTCGTCCCGGCCGCGCCGTAGCGAACTCCGCCCACCGACGCGAGAGACTTCTGGCGACCGCACTTGGTGCACTGGATCTTCCATTCGCGCGACTGGCTGGCGATGTCCTCGACCAGATTGCCGACGCTCTTTCGGATGAAATTGAACACGCCGCGCGCTCCTCAGGAAACCGGATTGGCGATGACGATGCGCTCGGCATGCGTCAGGCCCAGCTCGTCATAGGTAAAGCGCAGTTCGGCCGAGCCAACCGCCCCCTTGCAGGTCTCCAGCCGCCGCCGCGCGAAGGCGACCACCGCGTGGCCGTCCTTGCGGTCGACGCGGAACACGAAGTCGGCCTTGGCCGCGCAGCCTCTCGAGGCCACGCGGATCGTCAGAGCGTCCGGACCAGCGTGCGACGCCAGCAGAGGCTCTAGTTCCGGAAAAGCCTCGCCCGGCGTGGCCGCCATCAGCGCGGGCGTCGTCGCGCATCCGACCAGCCCGAAGGCCGCTCCGGCGATCACCAAACCTCTGCGCGAAAGAACGAAGTTCATCGACCTCTGTACGAACCGCCGAAACTAGGCTGAAGATCGCCCACCGCTGGCGACAAGGCCAGCCTTTCGGGAGCGTATCGTGCGTCTTCGTTCCGCTTTGCTGGCCGCGTCGTTGGCCAGCGCCCTTGCCGCTCCTGCTTATGCCGCTGACTACAAGAAGCTCGACGCCGAGATCGACCGGCTGATGACCGCTGGCAAGATCCAGGGCGTCGCCGTGGCCGTGGTCGATGGCGGCAAGGTCTCGCACGTCGTCGCCAAGGGCGTCCGCAACGCCAAGGGCGATCCGCTGCAGGCCGACACGATCATGTACGCCGCCTCCATCACCAAGGCGACGTTCGCCTATTACGTCATGATGCTGGTCGACGAAGGCAAGCTGGACCTCGACAAGCCGATCTCCGCCTATCTGCCCAAGCCCCTGCCCGAGTACGAACAGTACGCGGACCTGGCCAAGGACCCCCGCTGGCAGACCATCACCCCGCGCATGCTGATGACCCATTCGGCGGGCTTTCCCAACTTCCGCTGGCTGAACCCGGACGAGAAGCTGGACATCAAGTTCGATCCCGGCAGCCGCTACGCCTATTCCGGCGAGGGCATCAACCTGATGCAGTTCGTCATCGAGAAGGGCCTCTCCCTGAACGTGGGCGAGGAGATGAACCGTCGCCTGTTCCAGCCCCTGGGCATGACCCGCTCCAGCATGACCTGGCGCGACGACTTCAAGGGCAACCTCGCCGACGGCCAGCACGAGGACGGCAAGTGGGAGGACCACGACGACCGCTCCAGCGTGAAGGCGGCCGGCTCGCTGGACACCACGATCTCGGACATGGGCAAGCTGGCGGCCGCCATGGCCTCGGGCTGGGGCCTATCACCCAAGGCCCAGGCCGAGCGGGTCAAGCACAGCCTGCCGATCAAGGTCGCCCACGAGTTCCCGCCTCTGGCCGCCGACATCGGTCCGGACAACGCCAGGATCGGCCTGGCGGCCGGCATCGGCGTGGTCGTGCACGAGGGGCCGGCCGGACACGCCTTCTTCAAGGGCGGCCACAACGACATCACCGACAATATCCTGGTCTGCGTCGAAAAGGGCCGCCGCTGCGTGGTGGTGTTGACCAACAACGGCGTCGGCGCTCGCATCTTCCCGCCGCTGGTCAAGGCGGCGCTGGGCGAGACAGGCACGCCGTGGAGCTGGGCCTACAACCCGGTCCGGCCGGTAGAGCGCTAGCCCCAGGGCCCCTGGTTACGCCCTTCGCTGGGCGGAACCAGCGTCGGCGTGGGTTCTGGACGTCGCGCCGCCGTACCCTGCCCCACGCCAAGCCGCATCAGGGCCTCGACGCGGTTGCGGGTCGACGGGTGGGTCGAGAACAGGTTGTCGGCGCCCTTCCCGTTCAGCGGGTTGATGATGAACATGTGGGCCGTGGCGGGATTGCGTTCGGCCTCGTAGTTCACATAGCCGCCACGGGCATAGGCCTCGATCTTCTCCAGCGCGCGCGCCAGGGCGGCGGGGTCGCCGCCGATCTCAGCGCCGATGCGGTCGGCCTCGTATTCCCGGGCGCGGCGGATGGC
>JAEXJH010000585.1 GCA_023445955.1 Pseudomonadota bacterium | reverse complement strand
GTAGGGGCGTGTGCCGGCGGTCCGTTCGGCCAGCACCGTTGCCCCGCGCGCGGCGCGGGCCGGCGCCCCCAGCCACTGGGCGGCCAGGAGGTCGACCATGTCCGTGAGGGCGGTCGCCTCCAGGGCTGGAGACCAAGCCGACAGATTGTAGAGGGCCTCGTGCTCGAAGAAGGCGTGCAGCAGGCGCCCGTCGATGGGCGTCAGGCCGAAAGTCCGGGCCGTGTCGATCCAGAAGTCGCGCCACAGTCGCGTCCACGCCGCAGCGACGCCTTGGCCAGGCGCTGCGGTCAGGGCCTCCTGGTAGGTCAGGGCCAGGTGGCGGCCCTCGTCGCGAGACCAAGTCCGCAGGACGTGCAGCAGCGCCGTCGCCGCGCCATCCGCCGAGCGGGGCAGGACGGCGAGCTCGTGCGCTCGGACCTCCAGCCACCGGCGGGTCCCTTCGACGCCCAGTTCGAGCACTGTCAGTAACAAGTGTTCTATGTTGCCGAAGTTATAATTGATCGCGCTGGCGGCCGTGCCGGCGGCCGTGGCGATGGCGCGGGCCGAGGCGGCGGCGATTCCGCCGTCGGCGACCAGCGCTGCAGCGGCGGCGATCAAGCGTTGGCGAGTGTTGTCCTGTGGCTCCAGAATCCGCACGGGGGCTGATGATCCGGCCGATGACGAATGGGGTGGACGCGAAGGCATGCCGCATATTCCCTGCCCGGAAGAAGACTGCAAGCCTGGGTGTGAGATAGCGCCGACCTTCGTAAAAATGAAACATAACATTCGTTCTAAGGTCACAGCTCAAGCTTAGACGGCAGCCCCGAAGCCGACGACCTGTCGGACATCCAGGGGACAGACGATGAAACGGGGTTTCGAGACGTTGGCGCTGCGCGCCGGCCTACTGACGGGCGTGGCCGCCCTGGCGCTGAGCAACGTGGCGCACGCCGCCGAAACGGCCGCGGCCGCCAATGACACGATCAGCCTCGAGGAGGTCGTGGTCACCGCCCAGAAGCGCAAGACCAACCTGCAGGACACCCCGATCGCCATCTCGGCCATGGACAGCGAGGCCCTGAAGGCTCGCCACGTTCAGTCGGTGGAAGACCTGGGCGACGGCTCGATCCCCTCGCTGCGCGTGGCCCCGTTCTTCGCCCGTAAGTCGGCCCTGACGATCGGCATGCGCGGCATCGGCGCCCTGGGCGACGCCAACCAGCCCGCCCGCGACCAGGCCGTCGGCGTCTATGTCAACGGCGTCTATCTGGGCCGCGCCCAGGGCCTGGGCTCGGCGCTCTATGATGTCGAGCGCATCGAGGTGCTGAAGGGCCCGCAGGGCACCCTGTTTGGCCGCAACACCGAAGGCGGCGCGGTCAGCATCGTGACCAAGGCCCCGACCGGCGTGTTCGGCATGAACACCACGCTCGGCTACGGCAACTACAACGGCTACAAGCTCGAGACCCACATCGATCTGCCGGAATACAAGGGCTTCAGCTTCAAGATCGACGCCCTGCTGACCAAGCGCGACGGCACGACCACCAACCCGACCACCTCGGGCCAGCCGGACTTCAACAGCTACGACAAGCGCGGCGTGAACCTGGAGTTCGCCTGGCGTCCGTCCGACAGGTTCAGCGCCGCCTACGCCTATGACCTCTCCTATGACGGCTCGACGCCGTACTACGTCCAGCTGGAGAAGAAGGGCGCCCTGGCGCTCGCGCCGCTGACGCCCGCCCAGCCCGAGCGCGCCAAGCGCGCCAGCGTCGGCGTGCCGCTGCAGATGAGCGAGGGCGACACCTTCGGTCACCGCCTGAACCTGACCTGGAAGCTGGCCGACGACCTGGACCTGAAGTCGATCAGCTCGTACCGCAAGCTGACCCAGACCCAGTTCGACAACGGCGCGGTGGCCCTGTCGGTGTTCCAGCCGAACGGCGCCTTCGCCCGCTACAGCGTCGCCCGTGTCTGGCAGGACCAGGTGAGCCAGGAGTTCCAGCTGGTCGGTAAGACCGATCGCCTGGAATATGTCGGCGGCGTCTTCTACTTCCGCGAAAAGGTCAGCGACAACGCCCAGACCCCGAACTCGCTGCAGTGGAACGCCACGGGCACGGCGTTCACCCAGATCTCGCTGGACTTCAACACCATCATCCTGGACCGCGCCAGCCACGTCGAAACGACCAGCTATGGCGCCTTCGGCCAGGCCGCCTGGACCCCGCCGGTGCTGGACGACAAGCTGCACGTCACGGTTGGCGGCCGCTATACCAAGGACGCCAAGAAGGGCTCGCTGGACGTCGTCAACGGCGCGCTGCCCAGCTATATCGACAGCAACAAGAACCCGGTCGTCGGCCGCGTACCGCTGGACGAGAGCTGGAGCCACTTCGACCCGATGGTCAGCGTGGCTTACGAGGTGACCAGCGACATCAATCTCTATGGTCGCTGGGCCACGGGCTACAAGGCCGGCGGCGCCAACTCGCGCTCGCTGACCTATCGCGCCTATGACCCGGAAAAGGTCGAGATGTTCGAGGTCGGGGCCAAGACCGAGTTCTGGAACCGTCGCGGCCGCCTGAACGTCGCGGCCTTCACTGGCGATATCAAGGACGCCCAGGTCGACTTCAACGTCCTGATCCTCAACAACAACCGCGGCACGCTGGAAACCACCAACGCCGCCACGGGCAAGACCAAGGGCTTCGAGGCCGACCTGACCATCATGCCGGTCGAGGGCCTGACCCTGACGGCCAGCTACGCCTATACCGACATCAAGCTGTCGAAGGCCTTCAACCCCTTCACCAACGCCCAGTCGACGATCTACCCGCTGTACAGCCCCAAGAACGCCGGCAGCGTGGCCATGGACTATGTCCGCCCGGCCCTCGGCGCGACGTTCAGGGCCCACCTGGACGCCAATTTCGCCGACGCCCAGATGACCAGCACCACGGACCCGACGCTGAGCGACAAGTCGTTCACGATGAACGGTCGCCTGACCCTGGCCGACATCCAGCTGGCTGAGGGCTCGCCGGCTCTGCAGCTGTCGGTCTGGTCGCGCAACCTGACCAACAAGTCCTACGCCTTCCTGCGCAACTACAATGCCGCCCTGGGCACCTACGCGATCTTCAACGAGCCGCGCACCTTCGGCGTCGAAGCCAACGTGAAGTTCTAGGGGGAGGGATGAGCATGGATCGTCGTCAGTTCCTGACCGTCGCCAGCGCTCTCGCGCTGGCTCCCGCGGCCGCCGCCGCGCCCATCCTGGACGCCAAGGCCGCCCGCACTGCGTCCGACAAGATCCGCCTGGACTGGACCGGCTCTCAGGCGGTCTCGGTCTTCGTCTCTGCGGACCCGGACGCCAAAAAGTCGGCCATGCGCGCGCTGGCGACTGCGAGCGGCGCGTCGGCGGACTTGGCCGCGCCGGTCTCGCCGCGTCCGTACTTCTTGGTGACGGCGGCCGACGGCCGCCAGACCCGGGTGGCCGAGCGCCTGCTGCCGCTGGAAGGCGGTCGCAACTTCCGTGACGTCGGCGGGTGGCGCACGGCCGACGGCCGCCAGGTGAAGTGGGGCCACATCTACCGCTCGGGCGTGATGGCCGGCCTGACGATGGCCGACTTCACCTATCTGTCGAAGCTGGGCATCACCGCCATCTGCGACCTGCGCAGCCCGCAGGAGCGTACGTCCGAGCCCAGCCCGTTCTTGGGCAAGCCCGGCGCGCCGAAGGTGGTGGCCTCCGACTACGACATGAGCGCCTCCATGGCCTCATTCATGAAGATGACCAACCGCGAGGAGGCTATCCAGGGCTTCGCCGACGCCTATGTCGGTTTCCTGGACATGCTGACCCCGCACTACACCGACATGTTCGCGCGTCTGGTGGCCAACGAAGGTCCGCTGGCCTTCAACTGCAGCGCCGGCAAGGATCGCACTGGCATGGCCTCGGCCCTGATCCTGTCGGTGCTGGGCGTGCCGCGCGCCACGGTGCTGGAGGACTACGCCCTGACCCAGGTCTACACGCCGCCGTCCTACTACGCGAAGATGGCTCAGAACGGCGCGGCCAACAGCAGTGTCTCGGCCCAGCAGGCCCAGGCCCTGGCCAAGCTGCCCCCTGAGGTGCTGCAGGTGATCATGGGCTCGGACCCCGAGGTCATGCGCCGCGCGCTTGCAACGATCGACACGAAGTTCGGCGGTCCGGTCGCCCTGACCAAGGCGCGCTTTGGTCTTACGGACCAAAAGATCGCCGGTCTGCGTAAGGCGTATCTGGTTTAGAGGCCATCCAGATCCGTCAGTGAAACGGGCGGACGTGCGACACCGTCCGCCCGCCACCACGACACGCCCAGATCGATGGCGCCAAAGGGCGCCGTCGAGGTAACCTCGATCGTCCGGACTTTCCCGGGCGCGAGATCGAAATGGTTGTCGCTGTAGCGCAGGTCCGGCCGGGCTGACGCCAGGTGGACGAACGGCAGCCAGACGGCGGCCGAGAGTTCGACGCGGAGGGCGCAGGGACTCAGTCTCGACACGAGAGCCTGCGGCCGCCCGTCGATCAGCTTCAGGTCCTTGATCGGCGCGAACAGGCGCCTGGCCGGTTCGAAGGTCCCGGCGGCGCAGGTC
>JAEXJH010000584.1 GCA_023445955.1 Pseudomonadota bacterium | reverse complement strand
TGGGCCACCTCCCCCAGAGGGGGAGGAGAGATCAGTGAATTACCAAACCCCGATCTTGTTCGCCTCGGCATGGCTGATCGGATGGTGCGCAGCCTTGTGGTCTTCCTCAGCCAAAAACCGCACCGCCTCCAGCGCGGCCATGCAGCCCATGCCGGCCGCGGTCACCGCCTGGCGATAGACGTCGTCGGTCACGTCGCCGGCCGCGTAGACGCCCTCGATCGCGGTCGAGGCCGTGCCCGGCTTGACCTTCAGATAGCCGCCCGAATTGCGGTCCAGCTGGCCCGCGAACAGTTCCGACGACGGCGCGTGGCCGATGGCGATGAACACGCCGTCGGCGGCGATGTCGGTCGTCTCGCCGGTCTTGATGTTCTTCAGGCGCGCGCCGGTGACGCCCATCGGGTCGCTCTCGCCCTTCACCTCGTCGATGACGCTGTCCCAGATCACTTCGATCTTCGGGTGGGCCAGCAGGCGTTCCTGCAGGATCTTTTCGGCCCGCAGCTCGTCCTTGCGGTGGACCAGGGTCACCTTGCTGGCGAAGCTGGTCAGGAACAGCGCCTCCTCCACGGCGGTGTTGCCGCCGCCGACCACGATGACCTCTTTATTGCGATAGAAGAAGCCGTCGCAAGTGGCGCAGGCGCTGACGCCGAAGCCCTGGAACTTGCTCTCGCTCTCCAGGCCCAGCCACTTGGCCTGGGCGCCGGTGGCGATGATGATGGTCTCGGCGAGCCAGTCCTGACCGCTGTCGGTCTTCACCGCGAACGGGCGCTTGGAGAGGTCGACCGAGGTGACGATGTCGCTGACGAACTCGGTGCCGACATGCTCGGCCTGGGCGCGCATCTGGTCCATCAGCCAGGGACCCTGGATGACGTCGGCGAAGCCCGGATAGTTCTCGACATCGGTCGTGATGGTCAGCTGGCCGCCCGGCTGGATGCCGGCGATCAGCACAGGTTTCAGCAGCGCGCGGGCGGCATAGATGGCGGCGGTGTAGCCGGCGGGGCCCGAACCAATGATCAGGCAGCGGGTCTGGCGGGGAGCGGTCGTGGACATGGCCGCAGATATAGTGTCGATTCCGCTCCGAGGCGATGGTGGAGGGGACCATGAAGACCAACAAGTATCTCGGCATCGGTATCGCGGCCGGCGTGGCCATCGGCGCGGGCCTGGGCGTGGCGCTGCACAATATCGCCATGGGCATCGGCCTGGGCGTGGCGATCGGCGTGGCCCTGGGGATGGGGCTGGGCGCGCAGAAGGGCGATTGACGCCTCATCCACCTTTCGCGGGTTAAGATGACGGCAACCACGTTTCCGGGTGATCCGCCATGTCCGCCCCCTTCATCGAGATCGCCGGCCGCAAGATCGGCGCTGACTATCCGCCCTATGTGATCTGCGAGCTGTCGGGCAATCACAATGGCAGCCTCGAGCGCTGCCTTGAGATGGTCGACGCCGCCGCCGCGACCGGCTGCGACGCGATCAAGATCCAGACCTATACCGCCGACACCATCACGCTGGACGTCGACCGGCCCGAGTTCACGATCCACGGCGGCCTGTGGGATGGGCGCACCCTCTATGAGCTCTATCAGGAAGCCCAGACACCGTTCGAATGGCACGCGGCGATCTTCGAGCGCGCCCGCCAGCGCGGCGTGACGATCTTCTCCAGCCCGTTCGACGAGACCGCCGTCGACCTGCTGGACGGCCTGGACGCCCCGGCCTTCAAGATCGCCTCGTTCGAGGCCGTCGACCTGCCGCTGATCAAGTACGCCGCCTCCAAGGGCAAGCCGTTGATCATCTCGACCGGCATGGCCAACCTGTCCGAGATGCAGACGGCGCTGGACACGGCGCTGGGCGCCGGGGCGCCGGGCGTGCTGCTGCTGCACTGCGTGTCGAGCTATCCGGCCACCTTCGCCGACGCCAACGTCCGCAACGTCCCGGACATGGCCGCCCGCTTCGGCTGCCCGATCGGCCTGTCGGACCACACGCCGGGCACGGCCGCCTCGGTGGCGGCGGTGTCGCTGGGCGCCTGCGTGATCGAAAAGCACTTCACCCTGGCCCGCGCCGACGGCGGTCCGGACGCGGCCTTCAGCCTGGAGCCGGTCGAGTTCAAGGCCCTGGTCGACGACACCAAGAACGCCTGGGCCGCCCTGGGCGCGGCGCATTACGACGTCCTGGGCTCCGAGCAGGGGTCCCTGCAGTTCCGCCGCTCGCTCTACGTTACCGCCGAGGTGAAGGCCGGCGAGCTCCTGAGCCGCACCAACATCCGCTCGGTCCGGCCCGGCAACGGCCTGCCGCCCGGCGAGCTGGACAACGTCCTGGGCAAGACGGCGACGCGGGATATCGCGCGCGGCGAGCCGCTGGACTGGTCGATGGTGGGCTGAACCGGAAACCCCGCCCTTCGGCTAGTTCGGAATCAACCCCAGCCGCTTGCCGGTGATCCGGTCCAGGGTCCGCTTGGGCAGCACCTCGGTCATCAGCACCTGCATCGGCGAGGGCGAGACGACGTAGCGGACCTTGGGGCTCCTGGCCGTCAGGGCCGTGTGGATGGCCTCGCCGATCTTCTCGGGCGGCAGGCCGGACTTGCCGATCGACAGCATGTAGGTGCGCAGGCGCTCCAGGGCCGGGGCGTAGACGGTGTTGGCGTAGCGGGTAGTGTCGGTCTCGTCGGCCTTGTCCCAGATCGGGGTGGCGACCGCGCCGGGGGCGACGACCACGACGTCGACGCCGAACGGCAGCAGCTCGCGGCGCAGGGATTCCGACAGGCCCTCCAGCCCGAACTTGGTCGTGCAATAGGGGGCCATGAACGGGTTGGCGTTGCGGCCGCCGACCGAGGAGATGTTGACGATGCGGCCGGGGTCCTTGACCGGCTGAGAGCCGCCGGCGCCCAGCAGGGGCGCGAAGGCTTGGGTAGCGATCACGACGCCGGTGAGATTGACCTCCAGCTGCTGGCGCCACTCGTCGACGGGCAGGTAGAGCAGCGGCCCGGCCACGGCGATGCCGGCGTTGTTGACGAGGCCCGCCAGCGTGGCGCCGGCCAGGGCGCGCTCGACCTGGCGTGCGCCGGCGCGGACGCTGGGGCCGTCGGTGACGTCGAAGACCAGGGGCGTGAAGGCGTCGCCGAACTCGGCCTGCAGTCGGTTGGCGTCGGCCTGCTTGCGCACGCTGCCGAAGACGTGGAAGCCTTTGCCGATCAACACCTTGACCGCGCCCCAGCCGATGCCGGTGGACACCCCGGTGATCACCACCGATTTCTTCTGCGCCATGTCGCCCCTCCCCTTGGTTACGGCCAAGATAGGGCGAGGTGAACGCTGTTCGCTAGAGGCGCTCTTGGAGCAGGGCCAGAAAGGCCTCCGCCACGCGGTCGGCGCCGCGGCCGTCGCAGACGGCGGCGCTGGCGGTTGAGAGCGCCGCGCGCTGCTCGGCGCTGGCCAGCAGGCCTTGGACTTCGCGGGTGAAGGCGGTCTCGAAATCGGGCGCATCGACCGCCAGGCACGGGCTGGCGCCGGCTGACTCGAGAGCGCGGGCCGAGGCGACCTGGTTGTCGGCCAGGATCAGCGTCAGGGCCGGCAGGGCCAGCACGCAGCGCTCCCAGGTCGTCGAGCCGCCGGCGCCGATGGCCAGGTCGGCGTCGAAAATCAGTTCCGGCATGTGCTGGGTGTCGACGTGCAGCTCCAGGCGCGGATCGTCGGCGGCCACCGCCCACAGGTCCGGCAGGCTGGGCGCGCCGCCGCCCAGGACGATGTCGAGCTTCGCCTCGCCGGCGATCGGACGCAGCAGCGCCACGACCCGGCCGGTGATCCCGCCGACATCGGTCAGTCCCAGCGAGATCAGGATCCGATGCGCCGGCGGCCGCTCGGCGCGGCGCGCCAGGGCGGCCTCGCGCAGGGCGGAGAAGGCGGGTCGGACAGGGGCGTAGCTTGGGCCGAGCAGCAGTTTGGCGGCCGGCGGGACGAGGCCGGCATAGTCGTTCGTCGCCCGCGCCGGGCCGGAGTCCAGCACGAGATCCGCGGCCAGTGGCCGGTTGGCGAGGTCGTCGATGACCAGGGTCGGCCGGTCCTTGGCGATAGCGCGGTGGTCGTCGGCGGCGAGGGCGTAGCTGTCGAAGACCAGGGCGTTGAAGCCGTCAGCGGTCTGGCTCTGCGCCATGTCGGGGGCGAAGGCGTCCAGCACCTTGGCGACCTCGCGCGAGGCCTGAAACGCACAGGTCGCGCCCCGCGCCTCCAGCGCTCGCGCCAGGGTCAGCGACCGCATCACATGGCCGCCGCCGACGCTGGGGCCAGCCGCGCAGATGAAGAGGATGAGAGGGTTCACAGCCACCGCAAGCTGCCGCAGCAAGTCAGATTTGCATGGGCCGTATGGAAGATTGTGAGGATCAGCGGAGGTCGCTTCGCATGGAAAGCAAGAACACGACCGCCGCGATCGCGGCGAACGCGAGGCCCATGAGAGCAAACTGAACGAGAGGGTCCATTTAGTCCTCCACCTGCCTCAAAACATAGTTGAGAAAGGCCTGTAGAACAACAACCGCCGCCCCAACGGTGATGACGCTGAGAAGGCTGAAACGACCCGCCATGAGCGGTTGAAGGCCTGCGGAAATGAACAGGGCTACGGATACGGCGTTGCAGGTCGTGGCAAGCGCTTTACGCCGCTCATTCCGCGCGGATTTGCTGATCAAACGGGTTGGCTTGGCTTCAACCCTGTCGCGAACGTAACGCGAACATTCGCGCGCTCGCAAGCGGCAAAAATCAGACTTTTGCTTTGGTCGCGCGAGGCTTGCGTGGCTTCGGCGCAGGTGTCTCGGCTGGCGCTTCAACGACCGATTCGGCCTTCTTCGCCCGAGGCTTGCGCTTCGGCTTCGGCGCTTGCTGGACCACGTCTTCGACCGACGGCTCCGGGATCTCCACCCCGATCCGGCTGAGCACTTCCCGCGCTGCGCGGTCGGTCTCGTTGACCGGATCATAGCTCCAGCCGTGGAACGCGCCGCCGTACGGCCGGGCCGCGCCCTGGCTCTCCAGTTCCTCGTGGAAGAGGCGGAACTTCAGGCTGGAGCCGTCCATCTTCAGCACGAACACCGGCTTGCCGGTCGAGGCCGCCTCGGTGGCCATATTGGTCGAGTCCTCGGTGACGAGGATGTAGTCGGCGCCCGCCAGGAAGGCGAAATAGGGGTTGGGACCCTCGCCGCTCCAGACCATGCCGGGCAGATGGCGCAGGCGGGCGGCCATCAGGGCGCGGGCCGGCTCGGGCGTGCGCCGCGAGAACGTCATCAGCAAGCTGCCGCCGTCCTGCTCCAGCGGGATCTGGATCGAGTGGGCGATCTGGGCCGCGCGCTCGCTGGACAGGTCGAAGGCCTTGGACTTGCCGCCGATCAGCACCGCCACGCGGGGGCGGGGCAGGGGATCGATGAGGTCGGCGAAGGCCGCGTACTCGCTCTCCAGCCGCTGCGGCGTCACCCGGTGCGGCGAGCCGGTGATGGGCAGGATGTTGTCGCCGGTCAGGCGGTCGTGCTTGGGCGGGATCACCAGGTCGAACATGGTGGCCGGCACGCGCGGGTCCTGGACCTGAACGACGAAGGTCTTGCCGCCCGACCAGCGCTTGGCGCGGATCGACAGCGGCAAGG
>JAEXJH010000583.1 GCA_023445955.1 Pseudomonadota bacterium | reverse complement strand
CCCCCCCCCCCCGCGGCGCGAATCCAGCCCCCCCCCCCCCGGGGGGGCCCCGGCGATGGCGCCCTTCTTCAGCAGGCGGGTGATCAGGGTCTTCACCGTCCCGGGGGCCCAGTCGTGGGCCTCGCCGACCTCGGCCACCACGCCCTCGGGTGTCAGGGGACCGCAGCGCCACAGCGCTTCCATGACCTGACTCTCGGCGCCGGAAATCCGCATGCGCCCACTCCATTACCGAAATTACATTTGTATTCTGCGTGAGAATACATCTGTATCCTAGTCATGTCCGTCGCCGACGCCAGCGACTTATGGGGGAATTTGAAGTGTCTATCGTCGCCGTCTCGATCGCGCTGGCCGCCCAAGCCGCCGCCCCCGCCGCTGCCCCGCCGCAGACGCCGGCCGCCAAGCCCGCCGAGGCCTCTAACGGCGTCAGCGCCGTGACCATCACCGCCGACGCCCCGGCGGTGCGCACCTCGATCGACCGCCGCAGCTACAGCGTCTCGGGCGATCTCGCCGCGCAGTCGGGCGGCATCGCCGACGCCCTGCGCAACGTCCCCTCGGTCGAGGTCGACGTGCAGGGCAATGTCAGCATGCGCGGCGATCCCAACGTCACCATCCTGATCGACGGCAAGCCGTCCGGCCTGTTCCAGGGCGAGGGCCGCGGCCAGGCGCTGCAGCAGATGCCGGCCGAACGCATCGACCGCGTCGAGGTGATGACCAACCCCTCGGCCGAGTTCCGCGCCGACGGCACGGGCGGGGTCATCAACCTGATCACCAAGAAGGCCAAGGGCTCGGGCCGCACCAGCTCGATCCGCCTGACCGGCGGCGACCACGGCCGCAGCGGCCTGTCGGGCAATATCGGCTACAACAGCGGCAAGTTGTCGGCCTCGGGCGACATCAACTACCGTAGCGACACCTTCGACCAGGTCGACTACGAGCGCCGCCAGCAGGCCAACCTGGACAGCGAGACGGAAGGGACCACCCACTTCGACATCAATGGCCTCACCACTCAAGGCACGGTCGACTACGACGTTTCCGACAAGCTGCGGATCGGCGGCGAGGCGCGGCTGTCGCGCTTCAACCTGGCGGTCGACAGCACCGCCGACACCACGCGCGAGAACGCCGCCGGCGCCTTGATCCAGGCCTACCGGCGCGACCTGTCCATCCGCCAGAAGCGCGAGAACGCCGCGATCGTCAGCAGTCTGCGCCGCAAGTTCAATGGCGACGGCCACGAGCTGTCGCTGCGGCTGAGCTATGACGTCACCGACGATAACCGCACGCGCACGGGCCACACCCTGGCCACCACGCCGACGGCCTCCAGCGCCTATGACCAGCAGCGGCTGGGCTACGACACGCGCCAGACCGACTTCAAGGGCGACTATGTCCGGCCGATGGGTCCGGGCCAGACCCTGAAGGCGGGCTTCGACCTGCAGTTCGACGACAACGTCTACGAAAATATCGGCCTGCGCGGCGGGTCCTTAAGCGGCCTGGCGATCGATCCGGGCCTGACCAGCAAGTTCTTCTACGAGCAGCAGCTCGCCCAAGCCTACGTCACCTATGAGCGTCCGCTGGGCGGCGACCTGACCATGCTGGCCGGCCTGCGCTACGAGCAGTCGAAACTGGACCTGACCTCGGCCGGGACGAAGAACGACAACGACACCACCCGGCTGATGCCCAGCCTGCACCTGTCCTACAAGCTGAACGACCAGCAGAAGCTGACCGCCAGCTACAGCCAGCGCCTGCAGCGTCCCGGCCCGTTCGACCTCAATCCCGTGCCGTTCCTGCTGGACCCGCTGAACTATCGGGTCGGCAATCCGAACCTGAAGCCCCAGCAGACCCAGTCGTTCGAGCTGGGCTGGCAGTACCGCAAGGCGCCGGTCATGGCGACAGCCACCCTGTTCTACCGCGAGAACGACAAGGTGGTGACCGACGTGGTCACCGACCGGGGCGGCGGCGTCTTCGTCACCACCAAGGCCAATGTCGCCAACACCCGCAACGGCGGCCTGGAGCTCGTCCTGAACGGCAAGCTGACGCCGAAGCTGACCTACAATGTCAGCAGCACTCTGTTCTGGGCGCAGCTGGACGGCTCGAACCTGGGCTTCACCGACAAGCGCACCGGCACGACCGCGCAAGGCCGCGCCAGCCTCAGCTGGCAGGCCACGCCCAAGGACCTGCTGCAGGTCAACGGCTTCCTGGTCGGCAAGCGCCTGACGCCGCAGGGCTACGCCCTGCCCTTCGCCGGCGTCGACCTGGGCTATCGCCGCAAGATCAACGAGCAGCTGTCGCTGCTGGTCGCGGTTCAGGACGCCCTGGGCATCTTCCGCGACAAGCAGGTGATCGACACGCCCTCGCTCAAGAGCCTGGTGGTCCGCGATCCCGACGCCCGCAACATCCGCATCACCCTGGCTTGGACCTTCGGGACCGGCAAAGGCCGCAAGGATCCGGGCTTTGAGTTCCAGAACCCCGGCGGGGGACCGCAGTAGAGCCTAGTGCGTGGGCTGGTCGTCGGTCTCGACGGCCAGCTCCCTCAGCGCTCCCAGGTGCTGGTGCACGCCGCGCCAGACCTCGGGCGGGATGGGACCCGTGTCCTGCTGGGCGGCGTCGAAGACGATGCACAGCTCCTGCAGGAAGTGTTCGTCCTTGAGCGCCAGAAGCCCCAGAAGCGCCTGCAGCAGCTTCTCATTGACCTGGGATCTCAGGTCGGCCGTCTCGGCCAACCGGATTTCACGCCCCGTTTCCGTCACTTACGCTCACTCCCACCACACTCGGGCGGCGTTCTCCCCTCCGCCCTTGGCGGGGACAGTGGAGTGCTAAGGCGGTCTTGGAAATTGTATTTCTTATTGTGCGCCGCGAAGGTTGCCCCGCAGGGGGTATGCCGGAAAGCCGACTTTGACCCCTTTCCGGGGCCTAGCGCGGCTTCCAGCCCTCGGCGATCACGCTGATCTGCTTGTCCATCACCGCCGACATCTCGGTCGCCGGCATGGTCCCGCCGACCGCCGCGGTCATGCGGTAGTTCCAGGCGTAGGACGCCTTCAGCGTGTCGACGATCAGCTGCAGGTCGAGATCGGCGCGAACCTCGCCCTTGCGCACGCCCTCTTCCAGGACGTCGAACAGCATCTGGTTCAGGCGCGGATTGCGGCCATAGGGCGTGACGCCCGGATCGTTGTTCGGATTGTACGAGGCCGCGACGTGGGCCAGGAACAGCTTCACCCGCCGCGTCTCGAACTCGTAGTGGATCGCGAAGATCGAGCACAGCTTGTCGGCCGTGCTGCCGCGCAGGAACGGCAGCACCCGGTCGAACTCGGCATAGAGCTCGGCCAAGCGGTGATTCATCACATGGCTCAGCACTTCCGCCTTGGAGGCGAAGGTGGTGAACACGCTACCGACGGAGACCCCAGCCCGCTCCGCAATGGCGCGGATGGTGGTCTCCTCGTAGCCGACCTCATTGAAGAGATCCCTGGCGGCCTCGAGCACCCGTTCCCGGGTCGCCGCCTTCTGATCATCTCTTACGCCCACGCACGTCCCCCTCGAACACGCTAGCGTCGTTGTTACGAAGGCGCTCCGTTCCCCCGAACGGAGCGCCCAGTTTCGTTCGTCAGGCGCGAGCGCCCGCGAAGATGACTTTCAGTTGATCCGAAAGACGCGCCAGCAGAGCTTCCACCGACCAGCCGTCATAGACGGCGCGGCGATAGTTGGCGACATACACGTCCCAGCTCATTTCAGCCAAGAGCTTCGCGTCGATATCTTTCTTCAACTGACCTTGCTCGACGCCGCGCTGCAGGGCGTCGGCGATCAGGCGGAACAGGTGCTTGATATCGTTGCGGGCGCGACGCTCGGCGGCTTCCGAACGAGTCCACGACACGGCGATGCTGGCGCGCAGCAGCGGCAGTTGCTCGACGTGGAAGCCGTAGGCGACGCCGAACAGGCCCAGCAGGGCTTCATCGACGGTCTTGGCGTTGCGCGAGGCCTGGGTCATCTGGGCGTAGATGACTTCGTAGTCGGCGGTCAGGATCTCTTCGAACAGCTCCGACTTGTCGGCGAAGCTGGCGAACACGGCGCCGGTCGACATGCCGGCGGCCTGAGCGATGTCACGGATCGTGGCGCCTTCGTAGCCGCGCTCGCTGAACAGCTGGCGCGCAGCGGCCAGGACGCGTTCACGGGTGCGCTGCTTGGCCAGGGCCCGGCGGGTCAGCTTCACCGGCGAATCGGTGGCGGACTCGATGTTGACGGACACAAAGCTCATGCGGCGGCCTCCAGGCGGGCGAGAGCCGCTTCAGCGCGCTTCTCGAATTCAATGCAGTACTCATCGACGACGTTCTGAAGGACGTCGGCGTAACGACGGGCCAGCTGGCGGCCATCCTGCGCGGCGTCGCGCAGGTCGGTGATCAGCTGGCGGACTTCGGCCAGGGCTTCTTCGCGATCGGACGCGGAGAGCGAAGCGTTGGTCGAGAGCAGAGCGCTCTGGGCCATTGCAGGTAACTCCTACCCCCGCTGGGGTGAGTGAAAACGTTGAACCGATCCGCGGTGGGGGAGGTTGATCATGTTCAACGAACGCGCACTGAGAAATAGGAAGCGGGCGCAATAACGCTAGGGGACGCCCATTGCAACCGCGAAAACGAACTAAAATCGCCGAACGAAGGCGTACGGCATAGATATGGGAGCGCTCTCAAAGCGTCACTGCGACAAATGCGCTCATCGAACAGGTTCGGCGAATTGACTCAACGGACGGTGGTCATCGAACTGAGTCGCCGCCTTAAGGCGGAAAAACGTCTCGCCGCCCTTACGGCTCCGGCCTCTATGGCGCGGCTTGTCGCGACGCTTTAGTCTCCGCGCCCATGAACCACCTGTTCGACTTCCTCGTCCCGATCGCCCTGGGGGCCGTCCTGATCGCCCTCGGCGCGGGCCTCTACGCCCTGTTCCGCGGCGGCGACTTCGGCCGGTCCTATTCCAACAAGCTGATGCGCCTGCGCGTGCTCTTGCAGTTCATCGCCATCATCGTGCTGGTGGCCGCCGCGTTCTTCTGGCGGCGTGGTGGCGCGTAGCTAGACTGCTTCGGCGAACGGGAGTCCGCGACGTATGGTCACGCTTAATCGCATCTATACCCGCACCGGCGACGGCGGCTCGACCCGCCTGGCCACCGGTGCGCCGGTCAGCAAGGCCTCGCTGCGGGTGGAAGCCTATGGCGGGGTCGACGAGACCAACGCCTGCATCGGCGTCGCGCGACAGCATACGGCGGCCGACGCTGAGCTCGACGCCATGCTGGAGCGGATCCAGAACGACCTCTTCGACCTGGGCGCGGACCTGGCTACGCCCGAGCAGCACGGCAAGCCGGAGTGGGAGCCGCTGCGCATCCTCGACAGCCAGGTCGAGCGCCTGGAGCAGGAGATCGACCTGCTGAACAGCGAGATGTCGCCCCTGACGTCGTTCGTGCTCCCCGCCGGGTCGCCGGCCGCCGCGGCCTTGCACGTGGCGCGCACCGGCTGCCGCCGGGCCGAACGGACCTGTGTGGCGCTGTCGGAGATGGAGGGCGAGATCGTCGGCAAGCCGGCGATCAAGTATCTGAACCGGCTGTCGGACCTGTTGTTCGTCGCGGCGCGCTGGAGCAACGACAGGGGCAAGGCGGACGTGCTGTGGAAGCCGGGCGCGACG
>JAEXJH010000582.1 GCA_023445955.1 Pseudomonadota bacterium | reverse complement strand
GTCCAGGGTCGTGGTGTCGCGGCCCCAGGCGATGGTGAAGCGATAGGCCTTGTCGGCGTCCATCAGGAACGGGACGGTCTTGGTCGCCTCGCCCAGCGCGATCGGCAGGATGCCGGTGGCCAACGGATCCAGCGTGCCGGCGTGGCCGCCCTTCTGGGCGTTGAACGCGCGGCGCACCTTGGAGACGGCTGTGGTCGAGGTCAGGTCGTAGGGCTTGTCCAGGCAGATCCAGCCCGAGACGGCGTCGCCCTTCTTGCGGCGGGCCATGCCTTAGTCCTCGTCGTCGCCAAGAACGTCCGAGAGCGTGCGGACGTCCTGCTGGACGCGCGGATCGTCGAACAGGCGGTCCATGTGGGCCGCGGCGCCGAAGCTCTCGTCGTGGATGAACTTCAGGTCCGGCGTGAACTTCATGTCGATCACCTTGCCCAGGCGGCCGCGCAGGAAGCTCGCGCCGCGGTTCAGGGCCTTGATGACCTCCTTGATGTCTTCTTCCTTGCGGCCCGCTTCGCCCTTCAGGCCGGCGCCCAGGGGTTCGACGAAGCAGACGGCGTGGCGCAGGTCGGGGCTCATCCGCACTTCGGACACCGTGATCGAGACATTGACCAGCACCGGGTCGGCCAGGCCCTCCTCGCGAAAGACGTCGACCAGGGCGTGGCGGATCAGTTCGCCGGCGCGCAGCTGGCGCTGCGAGGGCCCGGCGGGACCCTTCTTGGTATCGGCCTGTTTGGGGCCCGAGAGGCGCTTCATGGCGCGGAATCCTTGTGGCCCGGCCGGCGGATCGAACGCCGGTGCGCGGGGAAAATCGGAAGGCGCGGTGTCTAGGCGTGTAAACGGCGGAAGTCCAGCCCCGCCCCCTGTTCTAAGCCCCGACCGTCTCCTTGAAGAACGCGATCACCTTGTCGCGCGCCTTCATCGACCCGCTGTCAGGAACCGAGCGGTGCAGGTGCAAGGTCAGCACTGAGTGCGGCTCCATCGGCACGCCGGGCGCGGCGTCCTCATCGGCCAGTTCGACCACCTCGACCTTGTCGCCGAACTCTGCCTTCAGCCGCGCGATGCGGGCGTCGGGCACCAGCTTGTCGGAGGAAAAGCGCAGGGCCAGCAACGACAGGTCCTCGTCCTTGAACCGCCGCTTGGCGCAGGCCAGTTCCGAGGCCGAGCAGTCCAGCCCGCCCTTGTCCTTCAGCGGCAGCGAGGGCTGGGACAGCACCGGCGCGACCACGGCCGGCTCGGTCATCATGGCGAGCGCGAAGCCGCCAGTGAAGCACATGCCGACCGCGCCCACGCCCTTGCCGCCGCAGTCCTCGTGAGCCTTGCGGGCCAGGGCGCGCAGCCAATCGACGATCGGGCTGGAGCGCCCGTCCTTCCAGACGCTGAACTCGCGCCGCACGCAGATGTTCTTCAGGATCACCCCGATGGCGTAGCCGCGCGTCACCGGCTTGGCCGGCTTGCCGAACAGGCTGGGGCAGTAGGCCGTCAGGCCCGAGGCCGCCAGGTCGCGCGCGAAGGCCAGCACGCCTGGATGCAGGCCCGGCACCTCGTGGATGACGATCACCGCCGGTCCGGAGCCGATCTTGTAGACCTCGCGCGTCCAGCGCCCGTCGTCGAAGTCGAAACGCTCGAACCCCGCCAGCACATCGTCAGCCATGCCCCACCCCTCTTCGTTGCAGGAAGGCTAGACCGGCGAAGCTCAGAAGGCCATCGCCCGCTCCCAGACGGGACGCGGCTTGCCCTGCTGGGGACGCTCGGACAGGTCGTCGGGCGCCAGCAGCAGGCGGATCTCGATCTCGACGGAGCCGTCGACAGGCGCGGGACAGCGGCGCACCCAGGCGGCGGCGTCCTCGCGCGAGGCGACGTCGAAGACCCAGAAGCCGGCCAGGGTGCGACCTTCGGCCGAGGCGTCCGCCTCCATCCGCGCGCCGCGGGCCGACAGCCTGGCGCGATCGGCGACGCCGGCCCGAACTAACTCGGCGTCATAGTCGCGCATGGCCTGGTTAAGCTCCGGACCGACGTCGGACTCGATCTTCAGCAGCACCATGAAGCGCATCGCGTTCTCCTCGCCCGCCTGTCCTAAAGACGCGCGAGCCCCGCTTGTTGCGACATGGCGAACGAAAATTCTTGAACGGATGGCCTAGTTGGTTGTGTCGGGATGCTGCGGATTGTCGGTCCAGTCCGACATCGGGTCCGGCCCGTTACGCCCCTTGGGCAGGCGCCATTCGCCGCGATACGAGAAGTCCAACGTGCCGCACAGACGCGCCTGGCCCTCGTTTTTCGGATCGTTGCCGAATGCCTGGATCCGCAGATCGTGGCGCAGGGCGATGGTGCTGAACGACAGCCACAACCGCGTCGAGCCCGGGCAGAAGGCGCGGACATAGATCTTGCCCTGGGCGGCCGTGGCGTCGACCTCATAGAGCGAGGCGTCACCGTCCACGCCCTCCATGGCGTCCAGGCCGCCAGGGCCGAGGTCCTTCTGCCGGCCGTCCTTCAAGCGCGCTTCGGCCGGCACGCCGGTGGCCAGCACCTTGATCGGCCGGCTGGCGCCCATGAAGCCCTGGTTGAACAGGATCGTCACGCCCGCGCCGGTCAGCCGCTTGGCGTCGGCCGAGATCGGGTCGTACGAGAACATTCGCGTCTCGGCCTGGGCGGCCGTCGCCGCCATCAAGGCCAGGGCCGCGCCCCCCCAAACGGCTGGCTTCATCGTTTCAGGTGCAGGTTCGCAGCCTCGGCGTCGAAGCTGGTCAGCCGCCAGGTCGAACCTTCCTGGGTGAAGGTCAGCAGACAGGGGCCGTCCCGCTTGGCCGCGCAGACCCGACCATCGCCGGTGGGCCGCAGCATGCTGGCGATCGCCACCCGCCCGGGGATCGGGCGGTCAGGCGTGTAGCCGTAATAGTTGGCGGCCGCATGGAAGGTTTCGGGCCGGATCAGCGCCTCGCCGGCCGCGTCCGCCAGCGGTCCCGCCGCGATCGCCGCCAGGGCCATGACGCCGCTGCTGGAGCCGCCGCGCTGGCGCGCCTCCTCCATCAGCCGCGTCTCGATCTGATACTTCAGCGCCCGGCGATCGACGTGGTTCTCGAACGTCGCGCGGTCGTTGTCGCGGATGGCGACCAGCAGGTCGTGCACGTCACCGCCGGCGTCGAGACGGTTCACGGTCGCGCAGGCGCCGAGCGAAGCGGCGACGGCGGTCAGAGCGAGGAGGGCCTTGATACGCATGCGGAATGGGTAGCGCCGGATTGGGGCGATTTCCAGTCTGGGTTTACGCGCCCCAGCGACACCCGGGCAAAGACAAAGGGCGCGGACCTTGCGATCCGCGCCCTTCGAACTTTCGATCCTGCGACCGGCTCTTAGTCGAGCTGGCGCTTGATCTCCTCGACGGTGAAGCACTCGATGGTGTCGCCGACCTTGATGTCCTGGAAGCCCGCGAACATCATGCCGCACTCCTGACCGACGGGGACTTCGTTGACCTCGTCCTTGAAGCGCTTGAGCGTCTGCAGGGTGCCCAGTTCCAGAACGACGATGTCGTTGCGGATGATCCGGACCTTGGCGCCCTTGCGGACCACGCCTTCGGTGACCTTACAGCCGGCGACCTTGCCGATCTTCGAGATGTCGAAGGCCTGCAGGACCTCGGCGTTGCCGAGGAAGGTTTCGCGCTGGATCGGGGCCAGCATGCCCGAGAGCACGCCTTTGATGTCGTCCAGCAGGTCGTAGATGATCGCGTAGTAGCGGATCTCGACCCCTTCGCGTTCGGCCAGGGCCCGCGCCTGCGCCGAGGCGCGGACGTTGAAGCCGATGACCGGCGCGCCGGCGCCCTTGGCCAGCATGACGTCGCTTTCGCTGATCGCGCCGGCGCCCGACAGGATGATCCGCGCGCGGACCTCGTCGGTGGCCATCTTGTCCAGCGAACCGATGATCGCCTCGGCCGAACCTTGCACGTCGGCCTTGATGATCAGCGGAAGCTCTTTCAGCTTCTTGTCCTGCAGCTTGGCCATCATGTCGGCCATCGAAGCGCCAGCGCCGATCGGAGCCAGCGACTTCTCGCGCTTCTGGCGGATGCGGTACTCGGTCAGCTCGCGAGCGCGGGCTTCGTTCTCGACCACGGCGAAGGCTTCGCCCGGCGAGGGAACGCCGTCCAGGCCGAGGATCTCGACCGGGGTGGCCGGACCGGCTTCGGTCAGCTGCTCGTTGCGCTCGTTCAGCAGCGCGCGAACGCGGCCGAACTGGGCGCCGGCGACGACGATGTCGCCGCGCTTCAGCGTACCGCGATTGACCAGGACGGTCGAAACCGCGCCGCGACCCTTGTCCAGCTTGGCCTCGATCACCACGCCGTCGGCGGTGCGGTCGGGGTTGGCCTTCAGGTCCAGCACTTCGGCCTGCAGCAGGATGGCTTCCAGCAGGTCTTCCAGACCCGTGCGGGCCTTGGCCGAGACCTCGATCAGCTGGGTGTCGCCACCCAGGCTTTCGACGACGATCTCGTGCTGCAGCAGCTCGTTGACCACGCGGGTCGGATCCGAGCCCGGCTTGTCCATCTTGTTGACGGCGACGATGATCGGCACGTTGGCGGCCTTGGCGTGTTTGATCGCCTCGATCGTCTGCGGCATGACGCCGTCGTCGCCGGCCACCACCAACACCACCAGGTCGGTGATGTTGGCGCCGCGGGCGCGCATCGCCGAGAAGGCGGCGTGGCCGGGGGTGTCGAGGAACGTCACGCGCTGGCCGTCCTTCAGGCGAACCTGATAGGCGCCGATGTGCTGGGTGATGCCGCCGTGTTCGCC
>JAEXJH010000581.1 GCA_023445955.1 Pseudomonadota bacterium | reverse complement strand
CACTTGTGGCCGTCGGTGGCCCAGCTGTCGGCCAGGTCGACGCCGGCCAGCTGGTCGGCGCGGCTGGGCGCGACCCGGCCCCACAGGCCGAACGCGCCGTCGACGTGCAGCCAAGCGCCGGCGGTCTTGGCCATCGGCGCGATCTCGGCGAACGGGTCGCTGGCCCCGGTGTTGATCTGGCCGGCCTGGGCGATGGCGATGACCGGGCCTTCGCCGACGGAGAGCGCGCGCTCGAAGGCGGACGGCAGCATGCGTCCGAGGTCGTCGGTCTCGACCGTGACGACGCGCTTGGCGCCCAGGCCCAGGTACTTCAGCCCCGAGAACACGGTGGCGTGGGCGTCGGCGCCGATCAGCACCCGCACCGGCGGCGCGCCGATCAGGCCGTCGGCCTCGACATCCCAGCCGACCTTGCGCAGCACCTCGGACCGCGCAGCGGCCAGGCAGACGAAGTTGGCGACCGTCGCGCCGGTGACATAGCCGACCGAGGCCTCGCGCGGCAGGTCCAGGATCTCCAGCAGCCAGTTGGCGGCCACGGTCTCGATCGCCGCGGCGGCCGGGGCCGAGGTGAGGTTGCCGACGTTCTGGCCCCAGGCCGCCACCAGCCAGTCGGCGGCTACGCCCGTCGGGTGCGAATTGCCGATCACCCAGCCGAAGAAGCGCGGGGCCGTGGCGGCGCGGACGCCGGGCGTGGCGCGGGCGATCAGGTCCTCGATGATCGCGTTCGGATCGCCTGGGTTTTCGGGCAAGGGCGCGTCGAACGCGGCCATCATCTGGCGATAGGTGGCCACCGGCGTGGTCTCGGCTTCGGCCACGCCTCGGCGGTAGGCGACGGCTTCACGCGCCGCGCGCGCCATGGCCTCGAGCCCGGCTTCCATCTCATGCGGCGTCATCTGGTGTCCCCCCGTTTGGCGCAGAGGTGACCCCGCGTCGACTGGCGCGGTCAAGCTGCCATGCTGACGCCCCATTGGCTCTCGACCTTCCGAGCCCATGACCGATCAGACGCGACAGGTCTCAGTCCGCCCGTATGGCGACCGCTGGGGCATCGCCATCGACGACCAGGTGGTGATGGTGGCCCGGACCGAGGCCGAGGCCCGCGCCGTCGCGGCCACGGCCGCCGAGGTGCTGGCCCACAGCCGAGCGCGGCGCGGCGGCGAGCGGCGGTCGTTCTCGGACGGCGAGGACTAGAAAAAAGCCCCGGATCGCTCCGGGGCTTCTTCGTCTAGTGGTTATGCCGGGGCAGCTTGGACGCCAGGTCCTGGTACTTCACGGCGAATTCCAGCACCCCGCCGGTCTCCAGCTGGCCCGTGTGGGCGCGGTAGATTTCCTGCCAGGGGGTCATGGTCGCCGGCACGGCGGGAATGCCCTCCTTGCGGCGCTCGGCGATCGTCGCCTCGTCCACCAAGGCGTCGCAGCGGCCGGTGTTGATGTCGATACGGATGGTGTCGCCGGTGCGCAGCCACGACAGGCCGCCGCCGATGGCGCTTTCCGGCGAGGCGTTGAGGATCGAAGGGCTGTCGGCGGTGCCCGACTGGCGACCGTCGCCCAGCGTCGGCAGGGACATGATCCCCTTCTTCAGCAGGTGATCCGGCGGCTGCATGTTGACCACCTCGGCCGAGCCCGGCCAGCCGATCGGACCCGCGCCGCGGATCACCAGGATGCAGCTTTCGTCGATGTTCAGCGCCGGGTCGTTGATGCGGGCGTGATAGTCGTCCGAGCCGTCGAACACGATGGCGCGGGCCTCGAACACGCCCTCATGGCCCGGCTGGGACAGGTAGCGCTCGCGGAAGTCGGCGCCGATGACGCTGGCCTTCATGATCGCGAAGTCGAAGAGGTTGCCCTTCAGCACCAGGAAGCCGGCCTTCTCGGCCAGCGGCTCGGCATAGGGGAAGATCACCTCGCGGTCGGTGGTCTGCCGGCCTTCCAGGTTCTCGCCCATGGTCTTGCCGGTGACGGTCAGGACGTCGCCATGCAGGCGGCCCTGCTGCAGCAGCTCCCAGAGGACGGCCGGCGCGCCGCCGGCGCGGTGGAAGCGCTCGCCCAGGTACTTGCCGGCCGGCTGCATGTTGACGATCAGCGGGATGTCGTAGGCCGCGCGCCAGTCGTCGGCGGTGACGTCCAGGCCCGCGTGACGGGCCATGGCCACGATGTGCGGCTGGGCGTTGGTCGAGCCGCCGACGGCCGCCACCAGGGCGATGGCGTTCTCGAAGGCCTTCTTGGTCAGGATGTCGAGCGGCTTCACATCGTCATAAGCCAGGTCGACGATCCGCTGGCCGGTCTTGTAGGCCATCTGGCCGCGCTCGCGGTACGGGGCCGGGATGGCCGCGCAGCCGGTCAGCGACAGGCCCAGGGCCTCGGCCACGGCGTTCATGGTCGAGGCCGTGCCCATGGTATTGCAGTGGCCGGCCGAGGGGGCCGAGCTGGCCGCGCGCTCGATGAACTCTTCCTCGGTGATCTCGCCGGCCGCCAGCTTGCGGCGCGAGCGCCAGATCACGGTGCCCGAGCCGACCAGCTCGTTCTCGTGCCAGCCGTCCAGCATCGGACCGCCCGACAGCACGATGGCCGGGATGTTGACCGTGGTGGCGGCCATGATGCCGGCCGGGGTGGTCTTGTCGCAGCCGGTGGTCAGGACCACGGCGTCGATCGGATAGCCGTGCAGGGTCTCGACGAGACCCAGATACGAGAGGTTCCGGTCCAGCGCCGCCGTCGGGCGACGGCAGTTCTCGAAGATCGGATGGACCGGAAACTCCATGGGGATGCCCCCGGCGTCGCGGATCCCGTCGCGCACCCGGCTCACCAGATCGAGGTGAATGCGGTTGCACGGCGAGATGTCGCTGCCGGTCTGGGCGATGCCGATGATCGGCTTGCCGCTGCGCAGCTCCTCCGGCGTGATCCCGTAGTTCATGAAGCGCTCCAGATAGAGCGCCGTCATGTCGATATGGTCGGGGTTATCGAACCAATCGCGGGACCGGAACCGGCGGGGCGTGCGATCAGGCAAGGCGGACCTCGTATTGCGGCTGGCCCGCGACGTCGACCTGTACGGCGAACAGACCGCCGGCCAGCGGATACTGGGCCAGGGTCTCGTCGCTCAGGCCCTTGCGGGCGGTGGTGAAGTAGAGGGTCTTGAGATCAGGCCCGCCGAAGCAGGGCTTGGTGACGTTCGGGGCCGGCAGCTCGACGCGGGCCACGGCTTCGCCGGTGGGGGCAAAGCGGATGGCGCCGAAGCCGCCCCACAGGGCGACCCACAGGAAGCCTTCGGAATCGACCGCCGAACCGTCCGGATAGACGTCGTCGCCGACGGCGATTTGCACGAAGACGCGCTTGTTCGACAGCGTCCCATCCTCGGCCAGGTCATAGGCCCAGATCGTCTTTTCCAGGGTGTCGGTGTGGTAGAAGGTCTTGCCGTCCGGCGAGACGCACGGGCCGTTGGTGATGCAGATGTCCTTGTCCATCCGCGCCACGCCGGCCGCGTCCATGCGATAGAGCGAGCCGGTCTTGTCCGTCTCGGCGTCGTGCATCGTGCCGAACCACAGGCGGCCCTGGGCGTCAACCGTGGCGTCGTTCGGACGATTGCCCAGCGCCGGATCCTCGATCTCCAGGATGCGCTGGAAGCCGGTCATCATGTGGAACTTGTGCAGGCCCGACTTCAGGCCGGCGATGAAGCCGCCGGCGGTCAGCGGCGCCAGGAAGGTGACGGGCTCGGGGGTGTTGATCGTCAGCGCCTCGCCGTTGGCGGGGTCGTAGCGGTTAAGCGTCTGGCCCTTGATGTCGACGAACCACAGCGCATTGCCGGTCCAGATGGGGCCTTCGCCCAGAGTGGCCTTCAGATCCCAGACGCAGGTGACGTTCGACATGCTTTCATCTCGACTTGTCGTCCCGGCCGCAGCGTAGCGGAGACCCGGGACCACAGGAAACTCAGCGCCGGCCGTCGTCCCGGCTCGGCGC
>JAEXJH010000580.1 GCA_023445955.1 Pseudomonadota bacterium | reverse complement strand
AACCCGCTCTCCCCGGCGAAAGCCGGGGTCCAGATGCAAGAGCGCCCGCGTTCCGGACAGGATCGCGGGCGTTTCTGCATGCGCCTCTGAACTCTATGATCTAGATCCCGGCTTTCGCCGGGAAGAGCGGATTTAGGAGAGATCTTCGATCTCGGCCGGCTCCGCATCGCTCAGCGGCAGGTCGCACGGATCCTTGGCCCCGCCGCGCATGCTGGGCGGACGAGCGCCGCGTTCGCGGGCCGACATCAGCGACCAGCCGCCGGGCTTGAGGATCTCCAGCGGCGAGAAGCGCGCCTTGTAGGCCATCTTCTCGCTGCCCGGGACCCAGTAGCCTAGATAGACGTAGGGCAGGCCGCCCTGCTGGGCCTGGACGATATGATCCAGAATGACGAACGAGCCCAGGCTGCGTCGCGTCTCGTCGGGTTCGTAGAAGCTGTAGACCAGCGACAGGCCGTCGGCGAGCATGTCGACCAGCACGCAGGCGATCAGGTCGCCTGGGCCGCGGTCCTGCGACTTGCGGCGATATTCGATCAGATGGGTGCGGACCGCGGTGTCCTCGACCATGGCCACGTAATCGGGCCAGGTCATCTCGGCCATGCCGCCGTCGGC
The DNA here is from genome assembly GCA_023445955.1 of Pseudomonadota bacterium. Taxonomy (GTDB): domain Bacteria; phylum Pseudomonadota; class Alphaproteobacteria; order Caulobacterales; family Caulobacteraceae; genus Caulobacter. The sequence goes on along the minus strand of JAEXJH010000580.1, from coordinate 6,904 downwards.
GTGACGGGTCAGCAGGTAGCGGCGCAGCAGTTCGAACTGCTCGAGCGTCGCTTCGGCCTCGACCAGGTGGCGCTCGAGATCGTCGTTGCGGTTCAGGACCTTCCGCTCAGAACGCGACAGCACGTAGTCGGCGGCCGGGGCGCGGGCCGACTGGCAGGCGCGGCACGTCTCGCAAGCGGGGCGGTAGGCGATGTTCTGCGAGCGACGGAAGCCGACCTGGGTGAGGCTGTCATTGACTGTCGGGCCGTCGGACAGAGGCAGGTGGGCGAACACCTTGCGTTCCTCGCGGCCGGGCAGGTACGGGCAAGGCGTGGGCGCCGTCAGAAAGAACCGAAGCTGTCGCGTCGGAAAATGCTGCGTCACTTTTAGGCCCTGTCCCCTTCAGCGTGCGTGCTGCCCTCAACGAGATTAGGGGGCATTGCGTTCAGTTGCGCAAGCTTCACGAAGCGTTCGCGCGTCGAACGGTCACAGGTTGCCCCTCAGAGGTTATCCGGCAGCACTGGTTTTTCGCGCAGCAGAATGATCGAGATGCGGCGGTTGCCGGCCAGGGTCGGGTCGTCGGCGTACAGCGGCTCGGAATTGGCCTTGCCCGACACTTGGTAGATGCGGTCGTCGTCGACCCCGGCGCCGCGCAGCACCACGCGCGAGGCGTCGGCGCGTTCGGCCGACAGCGCCCAGTCGCCGTCCTGCTTCTTGCCATAGGCATTGGCGCTGGTGTGACCCGAGATCGTCACGCGGTTGGGCAGTTGGTTGATGACCTTGGCGACGGCGCGCAGCAGGATCTTGGCGCGGTCGTTCGGCTCGCGCGAGTTTTCCTTGAACATCGAGCGGCCTTCCTGGTCGACCAGCTGGATGCGCAGGCCTTCCGGGGTCTGGTCGATCATGATCTGCTTGGACAGCTCGGCAAGTTCCGGCATGTCCTGCAGCGACTGGCGCAGGGACTGGGCGGCCGAGGCGAAGGCGTCCTGTTCCTTCTTGGCCAGGGCGTCGCGCAGGGCCTGCTCGCTGGCCGAGTCGAGGCTGGCGGTCTGGGTCGACTGGCCGTCCTTGTTGACGTTGTCGGGGGCTTCGGGGGCCATCTGCTGGATGACCGACATCTTGCCGTCGGCCTTGGCGCCGTCGTCGCCCAGCGAGGTGCCGCCCAGGATGCCGCCCGAGCCGCTGGTCGTGGACGAGATCGAGGCTGGCGCGAAGTAGTCGGCGATGCCCTGCTTCTGCTCCGGGCTGGTCGTGTTCAGCAGCCACATCAGCAGGAAGAAGGCCATCATGGCCGTCACGAAGTCGGCATAGGCGACCTTCCACGCGCCACCGTGGTGACCGTGCCCGCCGCCTTTCTTCACCTTCTTGATGATGATCGGCTGTTCGCTGTTGACCGCCATCGTGCTTAAGCCTGCTTAACCATGAAGCCGCAACCTGCCTAAAGGTCGTTAAGATGGGGTTGCCGAAGCCGTCGCCGGACGCGTAATCCGGGCTCCTCGGCAAGGAGCAGCGGCATGAAGACGGCGTTTATCGGCCTGGGCGTGATGGGCTTTCCGATGGCGGGCCACCTGAAGGCCGCCGGCCACGAGGTCGCCGTCTACAACCGCACCGCCGAAAAGGCCCGCAAATGGGCCGAAAAGCATGGCGGCGCGGCGTTCGACGCCATTCCTGAAGCCGTCGCCGGCGCCGAGGTCGTGCTGCTGTGCGTTGGCAATGACGACGATCTCCGCGACGTCGTGGCGCAGGCTCTGCCGGCCCTTTCGGCAGGGACCACGGTCGTCGACCACACCACCACCTCGGCCAAGGTCGCCCACGAAATGGCTGAGCTCCTGGCCGATAAAGGCTGCGCCTTCGTCGACGCCCCGGTCTCGGGCGGCCAGGCGGGCGCTGAGAACGGCCAGCTGACCATCATGGTCGGCGCCGATCAGGCGGCCTATGACCATGTGCTGCCGGTGATCGAGGTCTACGCCAAGGCGGTGCGCCGCATGGGCGAGGTGGGCTCGGGTCAGCTGACCAAGATGTGCAACCAGATCGCCATCGCCGGCGTCGTCCAGGGCGTGGCCGAGGCGCTGCACTTCGCCAAGCGCTCGGGCCTGCCGACGGAAGACGTGCTGGCCGCCATCTCCAAGGGCGCGGCGCAGTCGTGGCAGATGGAGAACCGCTGGCCGACCATGGACCAGGGCAAGTTCGACTTCGGCTTCGCAGTCGACTGGATGCGCAAGGATCTGGGCATCGCCTTGGACGAAGCCCGCTCGAACGGCGCCAAGCTGCCGGCCACCGCCCTGATCGACCAGTTCTATGCTGAGGTGCAGGCCATGGGCGGCAACCGCTGGGACACCTCCAGCCTGGTGGCGCGACTAGAGAAGTAGGGCGGCGAGTTCGGTCGCTTCCCACGCTGGATCGCGTGGAGCGACGAGGATCGGCGTCTGGCGTTCGAAGGCGCGCAGCATCTCGACGGTCTGGTCGAGATCCGGACCGTCGAGGCTTTCGCTGATCACGATGGCGGCGACTGTTAGGTTGCGCGCCCGCAGGACCTCTAAGGCGGTCAGCAGGTGGCTGGCCGTGCCCAGGTAGCTGCCGGCGACCAGCAGGACGGGCAGGGCGAGCGCGGCCATCAGGTCCAGGTTCGTCGCGTCGTCGGTCATCGGTGACATGATCCCGCCGGCGCCTTCGACAAGGGCGAGGTCGGTGTCGCGGCTGTCCAGCCAAGCCCGGCAGTCGGCGATCAGGTCGGCCATCAACAGCGTGTCGCCCTCCAGCCGCGCGGCCAGGTTCGGAGCCAGGGGCGCGAGATATCGGCGGGGCGAGACCTGGCGCCAGGCGTCCGGACGGCCCAGCGCGGCCGCCAAACGCGCGGGGTCGCTGGTCTCGGGCGTGTCGGGATCGAAGCCGCTGATCACGGGCTTGAAGGCGTCGACCGTGAGGCCGCGCGCCCGGGCGGCGCGGAGCAGGGCGCAGGCGATGTGGGTCTTGCCGAGGTCGGTGCCGGTTCCGGCGACGAAAAGGGCTTTCATCGCAGCGCCGCCACGGCTTCGGCCAGCCGGATCACATCCGCGTCGGCGTGTTCGGCGCTGAAGGCCACGCGCAGGCGGGCCGTACCTTCGGGCACCGTCGGCGGGCGGATGGCGACGACCAGGAAGCCTTGCGCCTCCAGCGCGGCGGAGGCGGCGAGGGCGGAGTCGGCGTCGCCCATGATCACCGGCACGATCGGGCTCACGGCGTCGGGTAGGCCAAGGCGTTGGGTGAAGAGGAGAGCCTTGGCCAATGGCGCTTCAGTCAGGCTGGGCTCCGCCTCGATCAGGTCCAGCGCCGCTAGGGCCGCGGCGGCAGAGGCGGGCGGCAGGCCCGTGGCGTAGACAAGGGTGCGGGCGCGGGTCTTCAGGAGATCGATCACCGCCTGCGAGCCGCAGACATAGCCGCCGTACGAGCCCAGCGCCTTGGACAGGGTGCCCATCTGCAGCGGGATGTCGGCGCGCGGGAACAGGGCGGCCGAGCCTCGGCCTTCCGCCAGAACCCCGACCCCGTGGGCGTCGTCGCTGAGCAGCCAGGCGTCGTGCTCGGCGCAGAGGGCCGCCAGTTCATCCAGCGGCGCGATGTCGCCGTCCATCGAGAACACGCCGTCGGTGGCGACCAGGGCGCGACGGGCGAAGGGGCGTTCGGCCTTCAGCAGGCGCGCCAGGTCCTCGACATCGTTGTGGGCGAACTTGATGACCTTGGCGCCGGAAAGCTGCGCGCCGCTCCAGATGCAGGCGTGGGCCAGGGCGTCGACGAAGATCGCGTCGCCGGGGCCGACCAGCGTCGGGATCGTGCCGGTGTTGGCGAGATAGCCCGAGCCGAACACGCACGCCGCCTCGGTTCCCTTCAGGCGGGCCAGGCGCTTTTCCAGGTCCGACAGCAGCGGATGGTCGCCGGTGACCAACCGCGAAGCCGCCGCGCCCGCGCCGTAGTTCAGCGCCGCCTCGGCCGCAGCCGCGCGAACGGCGGGGTGCTGCGACAGCCCCAGATAGTCGTTGCACGAGAACGAGATCAGCCGCCGGCCGTCGCGCTCGACCACGGCGCCGTCGTGGCGGCGGGTGGGCTTGAGGCGGCGGCGCAGGCTCTTGGCCTCCAGGGCCGCCAGCTTCTCGCCGGCGAAGGCGTCGAGGCTCTGCATGTCGTTTCCCGTTTGCGGCGGCCGAAGCGGGGGCATAGGCAAGGCGCCCCGAGTCCGCAAACGGAAACCGTCATGACCGATCCCGACTGGCTGAGCGCCGGCGCGCCGCATGTCTGGCGTCCGTACTGCCAGATGAAGACCGCGCGGCCGCCGCTGCCGGTGGTGGCGACGCGAGGTTCGCGGCTGGTGCTGGCCGATGGGCGCGAGCTGGTCGACGGCCTGGCCTCGTGGTGGACGGCCTGCCACGGCTACAACCATCCCCACATCGCCGACGCCTTGCGGAAGCAGGTCGAGACCATGCCGCATGTGATGTTCGGCGGCCTGGCGCACGAGCCGGCCTATCGTCTGGCGGCGCGGCTGGCGAAGCTGCTGCCGGGTGAGCTGGATCACGTGTTCTTCGCCGAGAGCGGCTCAGTCTCGGTCGAGATCGCCATGAAAATGGCGCTGCAGTTCCAGATCAATCGCGGGGTGAAGGGACGGACCAAGTTTCTGGCCTTCCGGGGCGGCTATCACGGCGACACCCTGGCGACGATGACGGTCTGCGATCCGGAGGAGGGCATGCACAGCCTGTTCGCCGGCGTCATGCCTGACCAGGTGATCGCCGACCTGCCGCGCGACCCGGACAGCGAAGCGGCGCTGGATGCGCTGCTGGCCCAGCGCGGCCACGAGATCGCGGCGATCCTGATCGAGCCGCTGGTCCAGGGCGCGGGCGGGATGCTGCTGCACTCGCCGGCGGTGCTGCGGACCTTGCGAGGGCTAGCCGACAAGCACGGCGTGCTGCTGATCTTCGACGAGATCTTCACCGGCTTTGGCCGCACCGGGACCCTGTTCGCCATGCAGGCGGCGGGGATCGAGCCCGACATCGTCACCCTGTCCAAGGCCCTGACCGGCGGCACCCTGCCGCTGTCGGCGGCGGTCGCCTCGCGCAAGGTGTTCGAGGCCTTCTGGTCCGACGATGCGGGCGCGGCTCTGATGCACGGCCCGACCTACATGGCCAACCCCTTGGCCTGCGCAGCCGCCAACGCCTCGCTGGACCTGTTCGAAGACGGGCGCTGGGCGGCGGACGTAGCGCGGGTCTCGGCGGCTTTGGCCAAGGGGCTGGAGCCGTGTCGGACCGGAAAAGGCGTCGTCGATGTCAGGACCCTGGGCGCGATCGGCATCGTCGAGTTCGAGGCGCCGGTGGCGGTCAGCGATCTCTGCGCGCGCTTCGCCGAACTGGGCGTCTGGATCCGCCCGATGGGCAAGCTGGTCTATCTCACCCCGGCCTTCATGACGCCGGATGCGGACCTCGCCCTGCTGACCGCCGCGGTGCGCAAGGTCGTAGGCGTGAATTGATTTTCCAGGCGGGGTCTGATCCAAGCCCGGGCATGTCCTCCAAGTCCTCCCCCCTGACGGCCGTGGAATATCTCGCCATCCTGGGGATCATCCTGACCTGGGGGATCAACAACGCCGCCGCCAAGGTGGCGACGCACTATCTGCCGCCGATGCTGATGGGCGGCCTGCGCTTCGCCTCGGCGCTGGCGTTCCTGTTCCCGTTCATCAAGCCTCCGTTCCCCGAGCCCCGACGGTTGCTGGCCATCGTGCTGTTGACCGGGCCGATCCATTTCGGCGTCATCTATGTCGCCTTCAGCATGGCCGGCGCGCTGAGCCCGCTGGTCGTGGCCAGCCAATTGTGGATCCCGTTTACGGCCCTCTTCGCCTGGCGGATGCTGGGCGAGACCATGCGGCCGCCGGCCGTGGCGGGCCTAGCTGTAGCCTTCATCGGCGTGGCCTGGATGAGCCTGGATCCGCATGCGGCGGGCGACTTGCCGGCGATCGTGCTGATCGTCTTGGCCAGCGCCTGCTGGGCGGTCGCCACCGTGCTGGTGCGCAAGACGCCGGGCATCAAGCCGCTGAAGCTGCAGGGCATGACCGCCCTGGTCGCCGCGCCGGTGCTGCTGACCATGTCGGCCCTGTTCGAGACCGATCAGGTCGCCAAGATGCAGGCTGCTCCCCCGATCGCCTGGGCCTGTGTGCTGTTCGCCGGCGTGGTCTCGACCATCGGGGCCAGCGCGCTGCTGTTCTGGCTGGTCCAGCGGCGCGAGGCCGGGCGCGTGACGCCTTACTTCCTGTTGACGCCGCTGGTCTCGTGCTCGATCGGCATCCTGTTCCTGGGCGACAAGTTGACGCTGCAACTGCTGATCGGCGGCGGTGCGACCATGGTCGGCGTGGCGCTGGTGGCCCTGACCGAAAAGCGTGGCCGATCGGCGGAAGCGGTGACCGAGACCGCTACCCCTTAGCCGGCGGGCACTGCGCCGCCGGCTCGGTCCGCAGCAGCGCCGGCGTCGCCGCCAGTTCGCTCTGGCCGCCGTCGTCGGCATAGACGCCCGTCAGCACCTTGCCGGTCACGCCCACGGTCTGGCCAGCCTGGGTCCGGATCAGGAAGAGGCTCTGAAGGTCACCCAGGTGCTCGACGCTGATAAAGCCCGCGCCGACCGTGGCGTAGCCTTTGATCCTGGTCCCAGCGCTTTCGAAGACCCAACCGGGCGGCTTGTTGCAGACGGAGACGATCTCGGCCCCGGTCAGCTGCAATTCGAAGGACTGGAAGTTCTGGTTGGGGTTTTCGGGGCGCCAGGCGATCGAGACCAGTTCGGTTCGAGCGGGCGTGACCGCGGCCGGCTTTTCCGGCGGCTTGGCGTCTTTCGACGTCTTGTCATGGCAGGCGGCTGTCGCGGCCAGAGCAAGGGCAAGAAGCGACAGCCGCCAGGTACGCATGGGATCTCCCGCCACGAA
>JAEXJH010000579.1 GCA_023445955.1 Pseudomonadota bacterium | reverse complement strand
GCGTCGGCCAGGGCGCGCCAGTCGGCGGCGCCGAAGCTGACGGCCAGGAAGTAGCCGCCGACATCGACGAAGCGGTCGCGGTGCACGACGCCGGGCGGGTTGTAGACCAGCACCGGCCCTTCGGTTTCAGGGCCGGCTGCCGTGGTGATGTAGCGGCCATGGGTGGCCAGCACGAAGTGGGCGTCGTCGTGGCTGTGCTCGTCGACGTGCTCGGCGCGCTTGGTGGCTTCCAGGTGCGCCAGGCGCACGGCCGACAGCTGGCGCTCGACCGTCGGCGCGCCGTAGAACCGGCCTTGGCTGAAGGCGGTCCTGGGCGCCGCCATGATCAGCCCAGCTTCTCGGCGGCCCAGGGGGCGAAATAGGTGATGATCCCCGCCGCGCCGGCGCGCTTGAAGGCGGTCAGGCTTTCCAGGATGGCGCGGTCCTGGTCGATCCAGCCGTTCTGGGCGGCGGCCATGATCATCGCGTACTCGCCCGACACCTGGAACGCGTAGGTCGGCATGCGGAACTCGTCGACCAGGCGGCGCAGGATGTCGAGATACGGCATGCCCGGCTTGACCATGACCATGTCGGCGCCCTCGGCGATGTCGAGCGCGACCTCGCGGAGGGCTTCCTCGGTGTTGGCCGGGTCCATCTGGTAGGTCTTCTTGTCGCCCTGGCCGCCCGCGAGTTTCGCCGAGCCGATGGCGTCGCGGTAAGGGCCGTAGAAGGCCGAGGCGTACTTGGCGGCGTAGGACATGATCATCACGTCCTGGTGGCTGGCGCCTTCCAGCGCCGCGCGCAGCTTGCCGATGCGGCCGTCCATCATGTCGGACGGGGCCAGGATGTCGGCCCCGGCCTCGGCCTGCATCAGGCCCTGTTCGATCAGGCGCTCGATGGTCGGGTCGTTGAGGATCTTGCCGCCCTCGATCACGCCGTCATGGCCGTGGTCGGTGAAGGGGTCCAGCGCGACGTCGCACATGATGCCGACCTCGGGGGCGGCGTCCTTCATGGCTTTCACGGCGCGGGGGATGACGCCGTCCGGATCGGCGGCGATCGAGCCGGTTGCGTCTTTGCGGCTGCCGTCGATGTGCGGGAAGATGGCGATGGCGGGGATGCCGAGATCGCGAGCGCGGACGGCGGCCTTGGCGGCGTCCTTGACGCTCAGGCGCTCGACGCCCGGCATCGAGGCCACGGGAATCGTCCCTTCGCCCTCGTGCACCACCATCGACCAGATCAGGTCGGACGGTCGGACCTCGGTCTCGCGGACGAGGCGGCGGGTCCAGTCGGCTTGGCGCACGCGGCGCAGGCGGGTGTGCGGATAGGGAGCGAGGGGCGGAACGGTCATGCGCTTGGTTTCGCGCGAGCGACCGCGCGAGGCAAGAGACGCCCGCCCTTAAGGTGGAAGTTTACGGAGCGGCCCGCGAGGCCAGCAGCGAGGGGCTGTCGATGCGGGTCCACAGCTGAGACTTGCACAGCAGGTTGCCGATCACGCAGCCCTTGGCGCGCATGGTCTTGGTGTCGACGATGTCGGCCGAGCCGACCAGGGTGATCTTCAGGGTCGGCACCCAGACGCGGCCCTTCATCGAGCCGTCGCGCTGGGCTTCGAAGTCGCGCAGCAGCTGTTTGCCGATCAGGGTGTCGGTTCCCGACTTGCGGGCGTCGGCCTCGGCCTTGGAGCTGGCCCAGACGACGACGCCGCAAGTGCTGGCGCCGCAGTCCTTGATCTCGAGGTGCACGGTGTTGTGCGGGTTGCGCCACACGCCGTAGCTACGCGCGATGCCGCCGCCGTCGGCCGCGTGGGCCGGAACCGTGGCCGCAGCCATCCCAAGGGCCACCGTCAGGGCGGCCAGTGCAAGTTTCAGGAAACGCATAATCGTCGATGCAATTGTTATGGTTGAGAACGCCCAGACTCGAGATGGGCATTTGGAGGGATAGGCGATGGTTATCAAGGGGGTGAGGCGTCACAGGCGCTACACACCGTGTAACGGAGGATTTCAGGTCACACTGCGACGCAACGGCGACACGCGTTGACAGCCGGCCTCAAGCGCGGCACGTGGGCGGCCAAGAAAACCTAGAATTGGCGTTGGGGCGGTTCTGCCCTGAACGGGAGGAAGTGCGCATGGATTTCGCTCTGAACGAAGATCAAGTCGCAATCCAGGATGCGGCTCGCGCTTTTGCCGAAGGACAGCTTGCCCCGTTCTCGGCGCAGTGGGACGAGCAGAAACACTTCCCTGTCGACACCTTGCGCCAGGCGGCCGAGCTGGGTTTTGCCGGCATTTATGTCAACGAAGATGTCGGCGGCAGCGGATTGTCGCGCCTGGACGCCTCGATCATCTTCGAGGCGCTCAGCTACGGTGATGTGCCGACTGCCGCTTATTTGACCATCCACAACATGGCCTCGTGGATGATCGATCGTTTTGGTTCGGACGATCTGCGCAAGCGCTATCTGCCGCGCCTGACCACGATGGAGCTGATCGCCAGCTACTGCCTGACCGAGCCGGGCTCGGGCTCGGACGCGGCCAACATGCGCACGACCGCCAAGCTGGACGGCGACCACTACGTCCTGAACGGCGGCAAGGCCTTCATCTCCGGCGGCGGCGTGTCGGACGTCTATGTCGTCATGGCTCGCACCGGCGGCGACGGTGCCAAGGGCGTCTCGGCCTTCGTGGTCGAGAAGGGGACCGAGGGTCTCAGCTTCGGGGCCAACGAGCGCAAGATGGGATGGAACGCCCAGCCGACCGCGCAAGTGAACTTCGACAACTGCCGGGTGCCGGTCGCCAATCGCATCGGCCAGGAAGGCGAGGGCTTCCGCTTCGCCATGATGGGCCTGGACGGCGGGCGGCTGAACATCGCCTCGTGCTCGTTGGGCGGCGCGCAGTTCGCCCTCGACACGGCCAAGGCCTACATGGAGACCCGCAACCAGTTCGGCAAAGCGCTGAAGGACTTCCAGGCCCTGCAGTTCAAGCTGGCCGACATGGCCACCGAGCTGGAGGCCGCCCGCCTGATGGTGCGCCGCGCCGCCCATGCTCTGGACAACCGCCACCCCGAGGCGACCAAGCTGTGCGCCATGGCCAAGCGGTTCGCGACCGACGCCGGCTTCCAGGTGGCCAATGACGCCTTGCAGCTGCATGGCGGCTACGGCTACCTCCAGGACTATCCGCTGGAGCGCATCGTGCGCGACCTGCGGGTGCACCAGATCCTGGAAGGGACCAACGAGATCATGCGCGTCATCATCGCCCGCGAGATGTTCAGGCAGTGATCTATCTCTGTCGCCACGGTGAGACCTTCCACAATCGCGAGGGGCGCCTGCAGGGGCGGTCGGAGTCGGACCTGACGCCGCTGGGCCGCGCCCAGGCGGCGGCGATGGGCGAGCTGCTGTTCGACCTGGTCCGCCGCGATCCGCCGGCCGAGTGGCGCATCGTCGCCAGCCCGCTGCGTCGCGCCCTGAACACGGCCGAGACGATCGGCGCACGCCTCGGCCTGCCGGTGGCGATCGACGAGCGCCTGGTCGAGATCGACGTCGGCGAATGGTCCAACCGCCTGCGCGAGGAGGTGAGGGGCGAGAACCCGCATCTGCACGGCGACGACGCCTGGGGCTTCCACGCGCCGGGCGGCGAGACCTATGAGGGCATGATGGCTCGCCTCACCGCGTGGCTGGCCGAGCAGGCCGCCGAGCCCGAGCGCCGGCTGATCGTGGTCAGCCACGGCGTCGCCGGCCGGCTGCTGCGCGGCGCCTATGCCGGCCTCTCGAAGGCCGACACCCTGGCCCAGGACATCCCGCAGGACGCCGTCTACCGCCTGATGGCCGGCCAGATCGACCGCTTCGACTGCGCGCCCGTCGACGAACCCGCTTAGGACTGAATATGACCGACGAACCCGAAGTCCTGATCAGCGTCGAGAAGAACGTCGGCCGCATCACGCTCAATCGCCCCAAGGCTCTGCACGCCCTGACCCAGGGCATGTGCGAGACGATGATCGGCGCGCTGCTGGACTGGCAGGAAGACCCCGAGATCTACATGGTCCTGATCGACCACGCCGGCGAGCGCGGCTTCTGCGCCGGCGGCGACATCCGCATGCTGGCCGAAAGCGGCGCCAAGGACGGCGTCGAGGCGCGGGCCTTCTTCCACACCGAGTACCAGCTGAACCACCTGCTGTTCACCTATGACACGCCGGTCGTGGCGGTGATGGACGGCATCGTCATGGGCGGCGGCGTCGGCATCTCGATGCCCGCCCACGTGCGGATCGCCACCGAGCGCACGACCTTCGCCATGCCCGAGACCGGCATCGGCCTGTTCCCGGATGTCGGCGGCGGCTGGTACCTGCCGCGCCTGCCGGGCAAGGCGGGGCTGTGGCTGGCCCTGACCGGCGCGCGGATCAAGGGCGCGGACTGCATGCGGCTGGGTATCGCCACCCACTTCGTCGAGTTCGGCGCCATCGCGGGGTTGAAAAAGGCCATCGTCGCCGACCCGCGCCGCATTGAGGAGATCCTGAAGAAGTACCGCGCCGACGCCGGCAAGGCCGCGCTGCTGGGCTTCGAGCAGGACCTCAACCGCCTGTTCGCCGGCGAGAGTGTCGAGGAAATCGTCGAGTTCCTGACCCTCGACTCCAGCGACTGGGGCAAGGCCCAGCTGGCGGTGATGCAGACCAAGTCGCCCCAGACGATGAAGGTCGCCTTCGAGCAGTTGAAGCGCGGCGCGGCCATGACCGACTTCGCCGACAACATGGCCATGGAGTACCGCATCGGCTCGCGCGTGGTGATGAAGCACGACTTCATCGAGGGCGTACGGGCCGTGATCGTCGACAAGGACAATGCGCCGAAGTGGAACCCCGCGACGCTGGTGGGGGTCACCGACGCCATGCTCGACGAGATTTTCGCCCCGCTTCCCGCCGGCGAAGAATGGGCGCCGCTGACGTAGCGGATAGTCTAGGCTAGGGTCACAGTAACAAGAACACGTCGGTTCGGAAGGATTGCCATGCGTAAGCCGCTTCTCAGTCTCGTCGCCGTGCTGGGCCTCGCGGCCTGCGCCACCCAGCCGATGATGGGACCCCCGCCGCCGCCGCCACCGGGCCCGGTGGCTGCGGCCGTCGCGCCGAACATCGCCGCCGCACTCAGCGATCCGTCGCGTCCGGCCGCCGACATGGTCCGCGACGCCAATCGTCACCCCGGTGAAGTGCTGACCTTCGCCGGCGTGCGTCCGGGCGCCAAGGTCGCCGACCTGATCCCGGGCGGCGGCTACTTCACCCGCATCCTGGCCAAGTCGGTCGGTCCCCGAGGCGTGGTCTACGCCTATGTGCCCGACGAGCTGACCAAGCTGGCCAAGCGCGAGCCGGCGGTGAACGCCATCGCCCGCGACCCGGCCTATTCGAACGTGAAGGTGATCCTGAACACGCTGCCCAACTTCGGCGCGCCCGAGAAGCTGGATCTGGGGCACACGGCCCAGAACTATCACGACATGCACGACAAGTTCATGGGCCCCGCCGACCTGGGCGTCGTGAACCGCCAGATCTTCAGGTCCCTGAAGCCGGGCGGCGTGTTCCTGGTCATCGACCACTCGGCCGAGGCGGGCTCGGGCCTGCGCGACACCGAGACCCTGCACCGCATCGACTCGGCGGTGGTCCGCTCGGAGGTCACGGCCGCCGGCTTCATCTTCGAGGGCGAGAGCCGCGTGCTGCGCGACCCGGGCGACACCCGCAAGGCCAACGTCTTCGACGCCGCCATCCGCGGCAAGACCGACCAGTTCGTCTACAAGTTCCGCAAGCCCGCGACGGCGCGCTGAACCTCAAAAGACCACGAAAGACAACGATAAGAGCCGCGCCCATGAGGCGCGGTTCGCATTTGCAGGGAGCTTCACGATGACCAGCATCGCCTTCATCGGCCTGGGCAACATGGGCGGCGGCATGGCCGCCAACCAGGCCAAGGCCGGCCACACGGTCCGCGCCTTTGACCTGTCGGCGGCAGCGGTCGAGCGGGCTGTGGCGGCGGGTTGCCAGGCGGCGGCTTCGGTGGCCGAGGCCGTAGCGGACGCCGAGGTGGTGATCACCATGCTGCCGGCCGGTCCGCACGTGCGCTCGGTCTATGGCGAACAGATCCTCAAGAGCGCGCCCAAATCGGCCCTGCTGATCGACTGCTCGACCATCTATGTCGAGAGGGCTCGCGCGGTGGGGGGGCCGGGGGCGGAGGCCGGCTTCCGGTTCGCCGACGCGCCGGTGTCGGGCGGCGTCATGGCCGCCGAGGCCGGCACCCTGGCCTTCATGGTCGGCTGCGCGGCGGTCGACTTCCCGGCCATCGAGGACGCCCTGGCCCCGATGTCGCGCGTGACGATCCATGCCGGCGATCACGGAGCCGGGCAGGCGGCCAAGATCTGCAACAACATGCTGCTGGGCGTCTCGATGCTGGGCACCTGCGAGGCCTTCGCCCTGGCCGAGAAGCTGGGCCTGGCCGCCGATCGCTTCTTCGAGATCGCCAGCAAGTCGTCGGGCCAGTGCTGGTCGGTGACCAGCTATTGCCCGGTGCCGGGCGTCGGGCCGCAGACTCCGGCCGACCGCCACTATGAGGGCGGTTTCGCCACGGCCATGATGCTGAAGGACCTGAAACTGGCGCAAGAAGCCGCGTCCAAGGCCGGCGCCAGCACCCCGATGGGCGCGCAGGCCGAGGCGCTGTACGCCCTGTTCGACGGCAACGGCTTTGGGGCCAAGGACTTCTCGGCCGTCATCGAGTTACTGCGCGGAAAGCTGGCGAAACTGGCCTGAATCGGCCAAGACCCGCCATTCGCGAGGGTGTTCATTGACGAAATCGATGCGGCCAATCGCGCAATTCAATTTGTAGGTAAACGTCCGTAGATGGACACTGCCGACGCTTGGTGCGAAAAGCCGTGCCGTGAATAAGGGGACTTCCGGCCCATCCGACCGGAGGTTTAAGAGACCGACATGGACTACAAAGCCGCGTTCCGCAGCGCCGTCGACCAGATCCGCGAAGAGGGCCGTTACCGGGTCTTCGCCGACCTGAAGCGACAGCGTGGGCAGTTCCCGCGCGCCACCTGGACCCGCCAGGACGGCTCGGAACGCGAAGTCGTGGTCTGGTGCAGCAACGACTATCTCGGCCAGGGCCAGAACCCCGTCGTCATGGACGCCATGAAGGCGGCCGTCGACGCGCACGGCTCGGGCTCGGGCGGCACCCGCAACATCTCGGGCACCAACCACGACCACGTCCTGCTGGAGGCCGAGCTGGCCGACCTGCACGGCAAGGAAGGCGCGCTGCTGTTCACCTCGGGCTACGTCTCGAACGAGGCCAGCCTGTCGGTGGTGCAGAAGATCCTGCCCGGCCTGATCATCTTCTCGGACGAGCTGAACCACGCCTCGATGATCGCCGGCATCCGCAACGGCGGCGGTCCTCGCAAGGTGTTCCGCCACAACGATCTGGCGCATCTGGAAGAGCTGCTGGCGGCCGCCCCGGCCGACGCGCCCAAGATGGTCGCGTTCGAGAGCGTCTATTCGATGGACGGCGACATCGCCGACATCCGCGCCACGGCTGCCTTGGCCAAGAAATACGGCGCCATGACCTATCTGGACGAGGTCCATGCGGTCGGCATGTAGGGTCGGCGCGGGGGCGGCGTCGCCGAGCGCGACGGCCTGATGGACCAGATCGACATCATCGAAGGCACGCTGGGCAAGGCGTTCGGCGTCATGGGCGGCTACATCGCCGGCGACGCCGAGGTGATCGACGCCATCCGCCTGATGGCTTCGGGCTTCATCTTCACCACCTCGCTGCCGCCCGCCCTGGTCGCCGGCGCACTGGCCAGCGTCCGCTGGCTGAAGCAGCACCCCGAAGTGCGCGAGATTCACCAGGAGCGCGCCGCGACCCTGAAGGCCATGTTCAAGGCCGCCGGCCTGCCGGTCATGGAAAACGACAGCCACATCGTCCCGGTTCTGGTCGGCGACCCCGTCCACACCAAGCTGATCAGCGACATGCTGCTGGCCGATCACGGCGTCTATGTGCAACCGATCAACTATCCGACCGTGCCGCGCGGCACCGAGCGCCTGCGCTTCACGCCGACGCCGTTCCACACCGATGAGATGATGCGCAAGCTGGTCGCTTCGATGGAAAAGCTGTGGGCTCACTGCAACGTCGCCCGTATGGGCGGCCACGCGGCCTAAAGGAATAGACGCACCTTCAGCTTCGACCGAACCGCACATCGTCGAAACGAAAAACGCCGCCGGGATCCGGCGGCGTTCGCGTGTCTCGAAGCCTTGAGGCGATCAGCTGCCGCGCCGCACGCCCTTGCCCAGGCCGATCTTCTTGGCGAAGTCCGAGCGACGGGCCGCATAGGCCGGCGCCACCATCGGATAGTCCGGGGGCAGGCCCCACTTGCGACGGTATTCCTCGGGGCTCATGTCGTAGTGCGAGCGCAGGTAGCGCTTCAGCATCTTCAACTTCTTCCCGTCTTCCAGGCAGATGATGAAGTCGTGCTGCACCGAGCGGCCGACCGGCACGGCCGGCTTGGCCTTTTCCATCGGTTGCGGGGTCTCGCCGCCGCCGTTCAACGAGGCGAGCGCCTGGTGAACCGTGCGGATCAGGTCCGGAATGGCCGTCTGGGAGACGGTGTTCTGGCCGACATAGGCCGCCACGATCTCAGCGCTAAGTCCCAGGATGTCGACATCGTTGCCGTTCGCCGTGTCCACGCCAGTACCCTGAGACGCCATGAGATACCCCATTCCCGTTGTTGTCGCTTGAACTCCGCAGGGGTTGAGCACCGCCCTGCAGGACGGCAACGCGTAACGCGACATGTGGTTCCGAGATTGATCACCGCGCCTATCCCGTTAAAGAGGGCGCCTCTGCCGACTCCCCCAAACGCCCGGAGAGCGAAATGACTCAAGCCACCACCAGCGCCTTTTTCGGCGCGGACCTCGCCACCGCGGACAAGGACATCTTCGACCGCATCGGTCTGGAGCTGGACCGTCAGCAGAACCAGATCGAGCTGATCGCCTCGGAGAACATCGTCTCGAAGGCGGTGCTGGAGGCCCAGGGCTCGATCCTGACCAACAAGTACGCCGAGGGTTACCCGGGCAAGCGCTATTACGGCGGCTGCGAATATGTCGACGAAATCGAGACGATCGCGATCGAGCGCGCCAAGCAGCTGTTCGGCGCGGCCTTCGCCAACGTCCAGCCGCACTCGGGCTCGCAGGCCAACCAGTCGGTGTTCATGTCGCTGCTGCAGCCGGGCGACACCTTCATGGGCATGGACCTGGCCGCCGGCGGCCACCTGACCCACGGCTCGCCCGCCAACCAGTCGGGCAAGTGGTTCCGCCCGGTGACCTACAAGGTGTCCGAGGACACCCACCTGATCGACTACGACAACGTCGCCGAGATGGCGCAGAAGGAAAAGCCCAAGCTGATCGTGGCGGGTG
>JAEXJH010000578.1 GCA_023445955.1 Pseudomonadota bacterium | reverse complement strand
CCCTGGTCGGCAACGCCATCTCCAAGGGCGGCGGCGGCCTGATCGTCGGCGGCCTGGGCGGCGCGCTCGTCGGCCGCGAGATCGGCAAGAGCGGCTGCCGCAGCCGCACAGCCTATTACAGCTCCGGCTCGCGCAGCGCTTCGTACGCCGCGCCGGCCCAGCCCGCGCCCGTCCGTCAGGTCTATTACGACCACATGGGCAACCCGGTCGCAACGGGCGAGGTCCGCAACGGGACCTTCCAGCAGGTCTCGGCCAACACCAGCACCGGCGGGACGTGCCGCAACGCGACGATCTCCTACTACGACGAGCGCGGGCGCCTCTCGCAGCGCCCCGTCCAGATCAGCCCCCGCTAAGAAACCACGGAAATCAAAACGATGATCCGCAAGCCCGTGATGGCCACCCTGGCCCTCGCCACCCTCGCCTTGGCCGCCTGCGAAGGCGGGCATGAGTCCATGAGCAATCCGAAGATCTGCGCCGACTTCCGCAACAACACCGGTCCCGGCGCCACGGCGGCCTCGGACCCGTCGACGCCGGTCGACGAGTGCACGCGCCGCTGGGCCTACAGCCTGGCCGGTTCCAAGGACGGCGCGGAGGTGGTGGCCGATGCGGTCGTGGCCGCCAGCCCCCCGGTGCTGAGCCGCTGGAACCAGGGCTCGCTGGGCCAGAGCGCGGGCGGCGGCGAGCAGGCGCTGAGCCTGACCACCGGCCAGCCCACCAACCCGCTGGCCGAGCACAGCAGCTTCGCCCAGGGCCGCGCCCTCTTCTACGTGGTCCAGGCCCGCGCCGGCCACTGCAAGCCGCCGCCGGTCAATAACGGCGTGCCGGCCGGACTCTAGAACTCGCTATTTCCCTGTGGCAGGGTCGGAGCCGGACACCGCTCCACATCGGGCACGCGCACCGCCGCCCCTGCCCTCCCACAGGGAGACCGCGAGCGATGACCTCATCGACCTCGACCATCCGGTTCGGCCGCCTGGCCGCGTCCGCGTTCACGCGCGACATTCAAGCCGCCTACGCCTTCTACAGCGACGTCCTCGGCTTCAAGAAGGCCTTCGAGAACGGCGACCCGGTCGGCTTCATGATCCTGGAAAAGGACGGGGCCGAGCTGCATCTCAGCCTGGTCAAGGACCACAAGCCCTCGACCACCAACATCGCCCACCTGATGGTCGACAATGTCGACGCTCTGCACGAGCACCTGGTCGCGGTCGGGGTGCGGATCATCAAGTCGCTGCAGGACAAGGACTACGGCTTGCGAGCCTTCGTCTTCGCCGACCCCGACGGCAACCGCATCGACGTGGGCCAGCCGCTCGCGCCCGCCGAGCCCGCGCCGTGCTTCGAAAACCGCCGTCTGGGCGGCATCAGCTTCGTCAACTGCGGCATGGTCCAGGCGCGGTTCGACAACGTGAACCTGTCGAAAGCCAGCTTCCAGAACATCAATCTCAGCGGTGCGCGCTTCGACGACATCAACATGAAGGACGTCTCGATCGACAACGCCAATATCGAAGGCCTGACGATCTACGGCATCGACATCCACGAACTGGTCCAGCCGGTGCTGCACAAGCCGCGCAAGGCCTAGGCGAGCGCGGCCTGCTCCCAGGCCAGGAACTCCGGCGTCGCCAGCAGGCGATCGGCATAGGCCTGGGCCGCGCCGGCGTCGCCGTAGTCGGCAAGCGCGATGCCATAGGTGCGGAACCGCGTGGCCACCGGCGTGTAGAAGGCGTCGGCGATCGACCAGTCGCCGACCAGAAACGGCCCGCCCGAGCGGGTCAGCAACTGGTTCCAGCGCTCGACGATGGTGCGGACGTTCTTCTGGACGGCCTCGGAGACCTCCATGGTCGTGCGGGTTTCCAGCGCCATCGGGCACTCGCTGCGCAGGGCCTGGAAGCCGCCGTGCATCTCGGCCGACGCCGACCGGCCCAAAGCACGCAGGGTCGGATCGGCCGGCCACAGCCTGGCGTTCGGGAACTGCTCGGCCAGGTATTCGCAGATTGCCAGCGAGTCCCAGACGGTCAGGTCGCCGTCCTTCAGCACCGGCACCTGGCGGCTGGGCGAGTGCTGCGCGATGGCCGCGTCGCTGGCCGCGCCCTGGCGCAGCTGGATCTCGATCTCCTGGAACGGCGCGCCGGTGCGCTTGAGCGCCAACCACGGCCGCATGGACCAGCTGGACCATTTCTTGGTGCCGATCACGAGTTCCATGCGCGCTCTCCCTGATGCGATTGCAGGCCGGCTTACCTTGCGTCTAAGGTCACCTCAACGATTAGAACAAATGTTTGAGGGAGAGAGTCCATGGCGGAAACCGCCACGCCGTCGCCCGTGATCGCGCCCGTCTCGACGGCTTACCGTCGCTACGCGCTTTGGGTGCTGCTGATCATCTACACCCTGAACTTCCTGGATCGGCAGGTGGTCAACATCCTGGCCGAGCCGATCAAGCGCGACCTTGGCCTGGCCGACTGGCAGCTGGGCATGATGACCGGCCTGGCCTTCGCCATCTTCTACACCGTGCTGGGCATCCCGATCGCCCGCATCGCCGAGACCAAGAACCGGCCCTACATCATTGGCGCCTCGGTGGCCGCGTGGAGCGCCTTCACCGTGCTGTGCGGCTTCACCCAGAACTTCTGGCAGCTGATCCTGGCCCGCATCGGCGTGGGCGTCGGCGAGGCCGGCTGCACCCCGCCCGCCCACTCGCTGATCACCGACTATGTCCCGAAGGAAAAGCGGGCCAGCGCCATCGCCTTCTATTCGATCGGCACGCCGCTGGGCACCCTGGCCGGCATGGCCATGGGCGGGCTGATCGCCGACGCCTATGGCTGGCGGGCGGCCTTCATGGTCGCCGGCGCGCCGGGCGTGATCTTCGCCCTGGTCGCCGCCGTCACCCTGGTCGAACCGCGCAAGAAAATGGCCGCCGAGATGGCCGCCCGCGCCAGCTCGCAGATCAGCTTCGCCGGCGCCCTGGCGGTGCTGGCGACCAAGAAGACCTTCTGGCTGGTGGCCCTCGCGGCCTCGATCAAGGCCTTCATCGGCTACGGCCACGCGCCGTTCACCGCCTCGTTCTTCTTCCGCAACCATGGCGCGGAGATCGCCGAGTTGGCGGCGATGTTCGGTCTGAAGTCAGCGGGGTTCCTCGGCCTGGCCTTGGGCCTGATCGGCGGCACGGCCGGCGTCATCGGGGCCTGGCTCGGCGGGGTCTTCGCCGACCGCCTGGGGGCCAAGGACCTGCGCGCCTACGTCACCGTGCCGGCGGTCGCCTCGCTGATCACCATCCCGATCTTCATCACCGCCGTCAGCCTGGACGCGCCGATGCCCGCTATCGGCCTCCTGGCCATCAACGCCCTGCTCGGCACGCTGTGGTACGGCCCGGTCTATGCGACGGCTCAGAGCATCGTCGATCCAGCCCTGCGCGCCACGGCCTCGGCCGTGCTGCTGCTGGTCATCAACCTGATCGGCCTTGGCCTTGGCCCGTTGCTGGTGGGCCTGCTCAGCGACGTCCTGGCCGGGCACGTGGGCCTGGGCGAAGCGCAAGGCGTGCGCTGGGCGCTAATGGTCTCGGCGGGCCTGGGCCTCGTCGCCTTCGGCCTGTTCTGGGCGGCCCGCAACAGCATCCGCGAGGAGATGGTCGCCTGATGTCAGAGAGCGCCGGAGGCCTTGTAAAATAGCCTCTGGCGCTTTGGCTTCCGCTCCGTCACAGTCCCCTCAAAGATTAGAACAAATGTTTGAAGGGAGAGAGTCAGGATGGCCGACGCGCGCGCGCCCGGCGGGGGCGCACCCGTCTATTCGAATGGCTACAAGGCCGCGGTGCTGGGGCTTTTGCTGGCCACCTACACCTTCAACTTCATCGACCGGACGATCATCGCCACCATCGGTCAGGCCATCAAGGTCGACCTGAAGCTGACCGACACGCAGCTTGGTCTGCTGGGCGGTCTCTACTTCGCCCTGCTCTACACCCTACTCGGCATCCCGATCGCCCGCCTGGCCGAGCGCTGGAACCGGGTGAGCATCATCTCGGTGTCGCTGGTCGTCTGGTCGGGCTTCACCGCCCTGTGCGGCGCGGCGACCAGCTTCGCCCAATTGGCCCTGTTCCGCTTCGGCGTGGGCGTTGGCGAGGCTGGCTGCTCGCCGCCCAGCCACTCGCTGATCAGCGACTATTACGAGCCTAAGAAACGCGCGACGGCCCTGTCGATCTATTCGTTCGGCATCCCGCTGGGCACGATGTTCGGCGCAGTCGCCGGCGGCTGGCTGGCCCAGGAATTCAGCTGGCGCGTGGCCTTCGTCATCGTCGGCCTGCCCGGCATCATCCTGGCCCTGATTGTCAAGCTGGTGATCAAGGAACCGCCGCGTGGCTATTCCGAGATCAAGGAGCGGCCGCTGGAGGCCGAGGACGTGGTGGTCGAGCCCGCCAAGCCGGCCTTTTCGCTGGCCACCGAGTTCAGCGAACTGTGGGCGGTCTTCAAGATCCTGTTCTTCAAGTGGCCCGTGCTGAACATGGTGCTGGGCGTGACCATCGCCTCGTTCGGCTCGTACGGTTCGGGCGCCTTCGTGCCGTCCTACTTCGTGCGCGCCTTCGGGCTGGGCCTGGCGCAAGTCGGCCTGATCACCGGCCTGATCGGCGGCTTCTCGGCCGGCATCGGCACCCTGGTCGGCGGTTTCCTCAGCGACTGGGCCGGCAAGCGCAGCGTCAAATGGTACGCCTGGGTGCCCGCCATAGGCCTGATCATCTGCACGCCGATCTACATCCTCGCCTACCTCCAGACCGACTGGAAGGCGACGGCGATGATCCTGCTGGTCCCCGGCATCTTCCACTATGTCTACCTGGCCCCGACTTTCGCCGTCGTGCAGAACTCGGTCGAGCCGCGCCGCCGGGCCACCGCCACGGCCCTGCTGTTCTTCTTCCTCAACCTGATCGCCTTGGGCGGTGGGCCGGTCTTCACCGGCTGGCTGATCGACCATCTGGCCCAGTATCACTTCAACGTTCCGGACGCCGGCGGCGTGATCCACAGCGTGCTGGGCTCGTTCGGCGCGGAGGGCGGCCAGAGCTTCGCCGCGACATGCCCGGGCGGCATCGCGCCCAAGGGCTCGCCGGCCGAGCTGGCGGCCCAGTGCCGCACGACCCTGGCCCTCTCCAGCCAGCAGGGGATCATCGTCTCGCTGTGCTTCTACGCCTGGGCGGGGGTGCATTACGCGTTGGCCGCGATCGGCATGGTCAAGCACATGAAGTCGCGCGAAGCCGCGTAAGTAATAAGCCTCTTCCCTTGACTCCATGGGCGGGCGGGCCGAAACGCCCGCCCATGATCAGCCGCTACGCCCGCCCCGAAGCCGCCGCCATCTGGTCCAGCCAGACCAAGTACAAGATCTGGTTCGAGATCGAGGCCCACGCCGCCGACGCCATGGCCGAGATTGGGACCATCCCGAAGCTCGCCGCCGAGACGATCTGGGAAAAGGGCCGCGACGCGGTCTGGGACAGCGATCGCATCGACGAGATCGAGCGCGTCACCAAGCACGACGTCATCGCCTTCCTGACCCACGTGTCGGAAATCGTCGGTCCGGAAGCCCGCTTCCTGCACCAGGGCATGACCAGCAGCGACGTGCTGGACACCTGCTTCGCCGTGCAGCTGAGCAAGGCCACCGACCTGCTGCTGGAAGACGTCGACCTCGTCCTGGCCGCCCTGAAGCGCCGCGCGCTCGAGCACAAGATGACGGTCTGCGTCGGCCGCAGCCATGGCATCCACGCCGAACCCATCACCTTTGGCCTGAAGTTGGCCGGCTATTACGCCGAATTCCAGCGCGCCAAGGAGCGCCTGGCCATGGCCAAGTTCGAGATCGCCACCTGCGCGATCTCGGGCGCCGTCGGCACCTTCGCCAATGTCGACCCGCGCGTCGAACAGCACGTGGCCGACAAGATGGGCCTGGCCGTCGAGCCGGTCTCGACCCAGGTGATCCCGCGCGACCGCCACGCGGCCTATTTCGCGGCGCTCGGCGTCGTCTCCTCGTCGGTCGAGCGCCTGGCCACCGAGATCCGCCACCTGCAGCGCACCGAGGTCCTGGAAGCCGAAGAGCCCTTCGAGGTCGGCCAGAAGGGTTCGTCGGCCATGCCGCACAAGCGCAACCCAATCCTGACCGAGAACCTGACCGGCCTGGCCCGTCTGGTCCGCTCGGCCGTGGTGCCGGCGATGGAGAACGTCGCCCTCTGGCACGAGCGCGACATCAGCCACTCGTCGGTCGAGCGCGGCATCGGCCCCGACGCCACGATCCACCTCGACTTCGCCCTGCGCCGCCTGGCCGGCGTCATCGAGCGCTTCAACATCTATCCCGACAACATGGCCAAGAACCTGGACAAGCTGGGGGGCCTGGTCTTCTCGCAGCGCGTCATGCTGGCCCTGACCCAGGAAGGCGTGTCGCGCGAGGACGCCTATGCGGCCGTCCAGGGCAACGCCATGAAGGTCTGGCGCGGCGAAGGCCGCTTCCTCGACCTGCTGAAGGCCGACGAGGTGGTGTCCAAGGCCCTGTCGAATGACGCGCTCGAGAGCCTGTTCGACCTCGGCTACCACACCAAGAACGTCGACGTGATCTTCAAGCGCGTCTTCGGCGAGCAAGGCTAAGGGATGAGCGAACCGCCGGTTCTCCGCCTCAATCCGGCGCTGGATCCGGCGGTCTTCGCGCAGGCCTATTCGCGCGACGGCGTCGTGCGCATCCCCGAGGTGTTCGAGCCGGCGGTCGTCGACCGCCTGGCCGGCATCCTCGAACAGACCATCGACTGGGACATCATCTGCTCGAACGAGCGCGGCGGGGCCGAGGTCATCACCCGCGCCCGCCGGACCGAGCTGGGCGATCAGGTGGTGGCCGGCAAACTGCAAGCGGCGACGGTGCGAGCCCGCAGCGGTTTCGCCTATGCCTATCTCGGCTATCCGATGATCAACGCCTTCGTCGAGGGCCGCGACCCGGGCCATCCGATCCACGCCCTGACGGCGTTTCTCAACAGCCCCGAATTCATCGCCTTTGGCGCCGCCGTCACCGGCGAGGCGGGGATCACCAAGATCGACGGCCAGGCGACCTGCTACCGCCCCGGCGACTTTCTCACGCAGCACGACGACACCGGCGTCGGCGAGCGGCTGGCGGCCTACACCCTGGGCCTGACCCGCCAGTGGCGCCCCGACTGGGGCGGCCAGCTGCTGTTCCATGACGCCAACGGCGACGTGGCCCGCGGCTTCGCGCCGGCGTTCAACGTGCTGACCCTGTTCAAGGTGCCCCAACAGCACTCGGTGGCCCCGGTCGCGCCCTATGCCGGGGCGCTGCGCCTGACGGTCACCGGCTGGCTGCGCAATGATCCGCCCAATGGCGCCGGCGGCTAAGCGCGGCTTTCCGCCGGTCGTCGATGCGAACACGCGGGTGCTGGTGCTGGGCAGCCTGCCCGGCGAGGCCTCGCTGGCGGTCGGTCAATACTACGGCAATCCGAGGAACGCCTTCTGGCGGCTGATGGAAGGCGTGATCGATAGGCCTCTGGTTCCGCTGACCTACGAAGACCGCCTCGCCACCCTGCTCGCCCACGGCG
>JAEXJH010000577.1 GCA_023445955.1 Pseudomonadota bacterium | reverse complement strand
GTCCTGGTGGTCACGGTCGCGGCCCTGGGCTTGCTGCCGATCGCGGCGGCGGCCTTCGCCGGGGCCGTGCTGCTGGTGGTCACCGGCATGATCAGCGTCGACAACGCCTATAAGGGCCTGCGGCCCGATATCCTGCTGCTGATCGCCGGCATGGTCGTGGTGGGCCTGTCGATGGAGGTCACCGGCCTTGCGGCCCTGGCCACCGACGCGCTGGTGGGCGGGCTGCGGCAACTGGGGCCGCTCTATGCCCTGGCCCTGATCTATGGCGCGACCCTGCTGCTGACCGAGATCCTGTCCAACGCGGCGGTGGCGGTGCTGTTGACGCCGATCGCCGTGGCCCTGGCCGAGAGCCTGGGCGTCAATCCCCGCCCGTTCCTGGTGGCGGTGATGATGGCCGCCAGCGCCGCCTTCGCCACGCCATTCGGCTACCAGACCAATGTCCTGGTCTACCAGATGGGCGGCTATCGCTATCTGGATTTCGTGCGGATCGGCGCGCCGCTCAACCTGATCACCTGGGCGGTGGGCCTGGCCGTGATCCCGATGTTCTTCCCGTTCTGACCGCCAAGGTTCCCGGCCAAAGCCTCACAATATTGTCAGGCTATCGTGTTTCCGCGGCCGATTAGATCGTTCTACGATCTATCTCGACCACAATCGGCTGGAGGGAACATGGACGATCCTATCAACGAAACCATTCTGCTGATTTGCGACGACGAGGATCGCGCCACACGTCTGATGGCCGCCCTCGACGAGGCACAGGTGAGCGTCATCGGCCCCTTCACCACCGCGGGCCTGGCCTTGGCGGTGACGGCCCACACCGGTCCCACCGTGGCGCTGCTGGCCAGCCAGACCACCGGCCAGCGCAGCGCTGAGCAACTGGCCCAGACCCTGAACGACAATTGGGGGGTCCGCTCGATGCTGCTGGACGAGACCGCCCATGCCGCGGTCGAGATGGTGGGCTGGCGCGCGCCGGACGACCAGGTGGCGCGCGTGCGCCGGGCCCTGTCCAGGGCCTTCGCGGCGGCCTGATCGGGCCGACCCATCCGACGCCCAACAAGGAGACCCGCTCCCGATGACGGCCAGCGAACGCATCCTGGCGGCCTTGACCGGCCTGCTGTCCCATTTCGCCCAGCTCAGCGCCCTGGCCTGGGCGCTCAATCTGGTTCTGACCCTGGTCGTTGTCGGCCTGGCGATCGCGGCCGGACGTTTGGCCCGGCGCATCGCCAGGCTGGGCGCCCATCGCCTGCCCGGTCCCGCCGACGCGGAGATGACCGTCCGCGCCAACCGTCTGGCGCGGCTGGCCGGCTGGATCGTCCAGACGCTTGCCGGGATCGCCGCGGTCCTGGTCGTGGCCGACATCTGGGGCTTCAACCTGCTGGCCTGGACCACGACGCCGCTCGGCGCGCGCATGCTGGCCGGCGCGGTCCGCCTGGGGCTGTTGCTGATCGCGACGGTGGCGGTCTTCGAGCTGGTCAGCCTGGCGATCGGGCGAGGCATGGACGGCTTCGCCGACCATGCGGTCGAGCCGCGTCGGCGCGCCCAATTGGCCACGCTCGCGCCGCTGCTGCGCGGCCTGGCCCAGAGCGCCATCGTCATCGTGGCGGTCCTGATGGCCCTGAGCGAACTGGGCGTGAAGATCGGACCGCTTTTGGCCGGGGCCGGCGTCGTCGGCGTGGCTTTGGGCTTTGGCGCCCAGACCCTGGTCAAGGACTTCCTGACCGGCATCTTCCTGATCGTGGAGGACATCGTCTCGGTCGGCGACATCATTCGCATCGGCGACAGCGGCGGTCTGGTCGAACAGATGACGCTGCGCACCATCCGGCTGCGGGACTTCGACGGCACCGTGCACGTCTTTCCCTATAGCGAGGCCCAGGTCCTGCATAACCTGACCAAGAGCTTCTCCTACTATGTGTTCGATCTGCAGGTGTCCTATGGCTCGGACCTGGACGCGGCGCTGTCGATCATGAAGCGCGTCGGGGCGCGCCTGAAATCGGATCCCGACTTCGCCGACAAGATCCTGGACCCCATCGAAGTGGTCGGGGTCGACAGCCTGGCCGACAGCGGCGTGGTGCTCAAGGCCCGGATCAAGACCGAGCCGCTGCAGCAGTGGAACGTCGGGCGCGAATATAATCGCCGCATCAAGCTGGCCTTCGACGAGGCCGGCGTGGAGATCCCCTTCCCGCACCTGAAGGTGGTGATGCCCGAGCGTCAGGTCTCGGAGCTGGCGGGCCTGCGCGGCGCGGCCAACTGACCCGCGCCAGGCTCGTCCGCGCTGGGCGGGGTCCGCGCGACGGTCAAGCCGGCCGCGCCATACCGGACGCCTTGCGCTCAAGGCGCAGCATCTTGGCGGTACAAGCGTTGCCTTCCCGAGGGCCGCGTCATGCCTGGCTCGTTCAAAGGAGGCCGGCGTCTATGAGATCCACCTTGCTCAAGCTGGCCGACGACCTGCAGGGCAGCTACTGGTTCTTGCCCTCGATCATGGTCCTGGCCGCCATCGGTTTGGCCGGCGGCATGATCTACGCTGACACGCACGCCGGATCGGGCTGGATGGACGGCTTGCCCTGGCTCTACGCCGCGCGCCCCAAC
>JAEXJH010000576.1 GCA_023445955.1 Pseudomonadota bacterium | reverse complement strand
TCCTTCAGCTCGTCGGTGGCCGCCAGCGGGGCGAGGGCCTGGGCCTGGCCGCCCAGATGCTCGACCAGGGCCGCTTCCAGGTCCTGCTCCGACAAGGGCTTCAGGAGATGGCCGACCATGCCGGCGGCCTTGCAGGCGGCGATCTGGTCGGGCGAGCCGCCGGCCGTCAGGGCCAGGATGGGCGCGTCGGTCAGGCCGCGGCGGCGGATCTCGCGGGTGGCGGCCCGGCCGTCCATGATCGGCATGTGGACGTCCATCAACACCAGATCGTAGGTCGCGCGCTCCAGGGCCTCGATGGCCTCGACGCCGTTGGTCGCCAGCTCGACGACGCAACCGCGCCGGCCCAGCAGGGCCTTGAACAGCTCACGGTTCAGCTCAGTGTCGTCGACCAGCAGCACGCGGCGGTCGTCGAAGCGGCGCAGGGCCTTGGCGACGCCGACCGTGGCGACCGGCGCAGCGACGGCGAGATCCAGCTCGAACCAGAAGGTCGAGCCTTCGCCCAGCACGCTGTGAACGCCGATCATGCCGCCCATCAGCTCGACCAGCTCGCGAGAGATGGCCAGGCCCAGGCCCGTACCGCCGAACTTGCGGCTGATGCTGTCGTCGGCCTGGGCGAAGCGGTTGAACAGGCGGCCCAGGGCGTCCGGCGCGATGCCGACCCCTTCGTCGATCACCGAGACCCGCACGCGGCGGCGGCCGACCGGGGCGTCCAGCGGCGCGACCTCGACGGTGACGCCGGCGTCCTTGGTGAACTTCACGGCGTTGGACAGCAGGTTCAGCAGCACCAGACGCAGGCGGAAGGCGTCGCCCTCGACCCAGCCAACAGTGCGGCCCGAACGGCGCAGGGCCACCCCGTGCTGGGCGGACTGCGGCTCGATCATGGCCAGGGTGTCGGCCACCAGGTCGTCCAGGCTGAACGGACGGCTCTCCAGCGCCACCGCGCCGGCGTCCAGCTTGGAATAGTCCAGGATGTCGTTGATCAGCACGTTCAGGCCTTCGCCGGCCGAACGCACGCGCTCGGCATGCCGGCGGTCTTCGGCGGTCAGGCTGGGGCTGTCGGTCAGCAGGCGCGAAAAGCCGATCACGCTGTTCAGCGGCGTGCGCAGCTCGTGGCTCATGGTGGCCAGGAACTCGCTCTTGGCGCGGGCGGCGTCCTCGGCGGTGTCCTTGGCCACGGCCAGCTGCTCGGCCATGGCGGCCAAGGACAGCGTCTGGCGCTCCAGGGCGTCCTGGGCCTCGACGCGGGCGGTCTGGTCCTGGACTTGGGCGATGAAGTGCTTGGGGGCGCCGTCGGGCGCGCGGACCAGCGACACCGACAGGGTCACCCAGACCAGGCGGCCGTCCTTGCGGAAATAGCGCTTGTCCATCGAGTAGCTGGGGATCTCGCCGGCCACCAACTGGTTCAGCAGGCCCAGATCCTTCTCCAGGTCGTCGGGATGGGTGATGGTGCGGAAATTGATCGTCGCCATCTCCTCGTGCGAATAGCCGAGGAGCTGGCAATAGGCGTCGTTGAGCTTGGTGAAGAGGCCGTCCAGGCTGACCAGGGCCATGCCGACGGCGGCGTGGTCGAAGGCGGTCTCGAAGATTTCCAGCTGCGCCTTGCGCGCCGAGATGTCGTGCATCAGGGCCGTGAAGCTCCAGCCGTCTGGGCCGGCCGCGCCGCTGATCGCCAGTTCTACGGGAAAGATCTCGCCAGACTTGCGCTGGGCCGGCACCTCGATGCGCTGGTCGATCACCGCGCTTTGGCCGGTGCGCAGGAAGCGGGCCAGGCCCTTGTTGTGGGCGTTGCGGTGTTCCTCGGGGATGATGAAGTCGCTGAGGCGTTTGCCGATCGTCTCCTCGGCCGTCCAGCCGAAGGTCTGCTCGGCGAAGCGGTTCCAGTCGGTGACGTGGCCGGTCTCGTCGATGGTGACGATGGCCTGGTAGGCGTTGGCCACCACCTTGCGGGCGCGGGCCTCGCTGGCGCGCAGCTGCTCCTCGCTGCGGCGGACGGCCTCGAAGGCGGCGTTGCGGGTGGTGACGTCCTCCAGCACGCCGAAGATGGCCACGACCTTGCCGGCGTCGTCGTACTCGCAGGTGGCGCGCGACAGGCCGTGACGCACCTGGCCGTCGGCGCGCAGCAGGCGGATCTGGTGCTCGACCAGGCCGCCGCCCTTCATGGCGCGGGCGAAAGCCTCGCGGGCCCCGGCGCGGTCTTCCGGCGGATAGAGATCCAGCCAGTTATCGGAGGTCGGGATGAAGTCCGCCGGCGACAGGCCGTAGATCTTGTAGACCTCGGCCGACCACTGGATGGTCCCGGTCCGCAGGTCGGCGCGCCAGTGGCCGACGCCGGAGATGACCTCGGTCATCTGCAGCAGGCGGCTTTCCTCCTGCAGGCGGCGCTCGTAGCGGGCCTTTTCCAGCTGGGCCAGGACAGCGGCGGCCAGCACGCGCAGCTGGGTTTTCTGGGCCTTGGTGATGGGCGGGCGCGGCTTGTCGTCGATCACGCACAGCGTGCCCAGATTGTAGCCCTCGGGCGTGGTCAGCACCGCGCCGGCGTAGAAGCGGACATTCGGATCGCCGGTGACCAGCGGATTGTCGGCGAAGCGCGGATCCAGCGTGGCGTTCTCCACCACCATGATCTCGTGCGCCGGCAGCCGGATGGCGTGGTCGCAGAAGGCCTGGTCGCGCGGCGTCTGGCAGCCGTCCAGCCCGAACTTGGACTTGAACCACTGGCGTTCGCGATCGACCAGCGACACCGTCGCCATCGGCGTGTCGAACAGCTGGGCGGCCAGCCGGGTGATGTCGTCGAACACGGGCTCGGGCGCCGTATCCAGCACCCGGTACGAAACGAGAGCCGCGAGGCGGTCGTGTTCGGACATGAAAAACGCTTCCAAGCTTGGCAGTGCAAACCTTTGCGCTGCTTGGGCCAGCATCGCCCACGGTGCTTTCCAAAAGTTGATCCGAACCCGAAACGAGCTGCGACGGATTGGCGCAGCTTCACCGTTTCAAGATGTTCTTGTTATGTTCATGGCGCCGGCGCATAGTCGCCGTCATGGCCGAAGCAGCGAAACTGGGACCCGCGCCGCGCGGGCGGGGCGCGAAGTCCAATCGAACCGGACGTTTTGAGTCCCAGACAAGCGAGGCGTTCGATGACGGCTGGGGCGAGGACGACGAGCCCAGCCAGCTGAAGACCGAACTGCAGCCGATGAAGTCGCGGACCATCATCGCCCGCAATCAGAGTCCGGACATCGGCTTCGACCGCTCGATCAACCCGTATCGCGGCTGCAGCCATGGCTGCATCTACTGCTACGCCCGGCCCAACCATGCGTATCTGGGCCTGTCGCCGGGCCTGGATTTCGAGAGCAAGATCTTCTTCAAGCCGCATGCGGGCGAGCTGCTGGAGAAGGAGCTCTCCAAGGCCTCGTACAAGCCGGCGACGATCCATATCGGCGGCGACACCGACCCTTATCAGCCCGACGAGAAGCAGCTGCGGGTGACGCGGCAGATCATCGAGGTGCTGGATCGGACCAGCCATCCCTTCACGATCATCACCAAGTCGGCCCTGATCCTGCGGGACATCGACGTGCTGAGCCGGATGGCGGCGCGCAAGCTGACCCGGGTGGCGATCTCGATCACGACGATGGATCGCCATCTGGCGCGCAGCATGGAGCCGCGCGCGGCCACGCCCGGCAAGCGGGTCGAGGCGGTGCGGCGGCTGACCGAGGCCGGTATCCCGGTGACGGTGATGTTCGCGCCGGCCATTCCGGGCCTCAACGACCACGAGTGCGAGGCGGTGCTGGAAGCGGCCGCCAAGGCCGGCGCGTGTGGCGCGGGCTATGTCGCCCTGCGCCTGCCGCGCGAGATCGCCCAGCTGTTCGAGGAATGGCTGGAGACCGACCATCCGGACAGGGCGCGCAAGGTGATGTCGCTGGTGCGCCAGATCCGCAAGGGCGAGGTCAACAACTCCAGCTGGGGTGAGCGGATGATCGGCGACGGCCCCGTGGCCGAGGTGCTTCGGCAGAGGTTCCACTTGGCGGTGAAGAAGTTCGGCCTGGACCAGCCGTGGACGGCGCTGGACGCGACGCAGTTCGCGCCGCCAAGGAAGCCGAGCGCGCAGATGGATTTGTTTGGGTAGGGCCGAAACCTCGTCCTTCGACAAGCTCAGGATGAG
>JAEXJH010000575.1 GCA_023445955.1 Pseudomonadota bacterium | reverse complement strand
GATGTAGACCCTGAGCGCCTCGCGGCGGTTGCAATCGCCGCGAGGTCGCACGACAGTCCCGGCCGCGCTTTGAGTATGCGCCGGGAGGGGTCATGAAGAAGTCCGTGGTCGCCATGTTGATGGCGAGCGTCTGCGTCAGTGCGATCGCCGCGCCGGCCTTGGCTGAAAAAGCCAAACCTTCCGCTTCCGACAAGAAGACCGACAAGTACGCCGAGGCGACCGCGGGCCTCGAGCGCAAGGACGGCCTGCTGCCGGTCTTCGTCGACAAGAAGGACGGCAAGATCCTGATGCTGCTGCCCAAGCCGGGCGCGGACGGGATCGCGGGGCGCTACATCTACCAGACCTATCTGCGGGCCGGCCTGGGCTCCAACCCGACGGGCCTGGATCGCTCGGCCCCTGGCGACACCCAGATCATCGCCTTCCGCCGGGTGGGCGGAAAGGTCATCGCCCAGTTCGAGAATTGGGGCTTCTCGGCCGCGCGTGGCTCGGTCGATGAGCAGAAGGCCGTGGCCGACTCGTTCCCGATCTCCAGCGTCTGGTCCAACACGATCGAGGCCGAGGGGCCGGACGGCGGCCTGCTGGTCGACGTGACCAGCTTCCTCACCCGTGACGCCCAAGGCGTCGCCAAGACCCTCAAGCGCAGCAAGCAAGGCGATTTCCGCCTGAACGACGGCCTGTCCTACGCCGACACCGGGGCGGTGAACGTCTTCCCGCTGAACGTCGAGCTGGAGGCGATCGAGACCTTCGTCGGCGACGATCCGGGCGGCGAGGTGCGCGGCATCGTCCCCGATCCGCGCAACGTCACCCTGGCCCTGCACCACTCGTTCGTGGCGCTGCCAGAGCCGGGCTATACGCCGCGCCAGAACGATCCGCGCGTCGGCGTCATCGACCACACCGTGGCCGACTATTCCGCGCCGCTGAACGAGCCGCTGGTCTATCGTCTGGTTCACCGCTTCCGGCTGGAGAAGACCGACCCGACCGCCGCCCGCTCGCCGGTCAAGAAGCCGATCATCTTCTATGTCGACCGCGCCGCGCCCGAGCCGGTGCGCTCGGCCCTGATCGAGGGCGGCCGCTGGTGGAACCAGGACTTCGAGGCCGCCGGCTTCATCGACGCCTTCAAGGTCGAGCTGCTGCCCGAGGGCGTCAGTCCGCTGGACGCCCGCTACAGCGTCGTCAACTGGGTGCACCGCCAGACGCGCGGCTGGTCGTACGGCCATGCGGTGGTCGACCCGCGCACCGGCGAGATCATCAAGGGCGACGTGCTGCTGGGCTCGCAGCGGGTTCGCCAGGACCGGCTGATCTTCGAAGGGCTGGAAGGCGCCGACAAGACCGGCAAGGGCGGTCCCAACGACCCGATCGAGATCTCGCTGGCCCGCCTGCGCCAGCTGGCCCCGCACGAGATCGGCCACTCGATCGGCCTGCAGCACAATTTCGCCGCCAGCACCTATGGCGACCGGGCCTCGGTGATGGACTATCCGGCCCCGCGCATCGCCATCAAGAATGGCCAGCTCGACTTCTCCGACGCCTATGGGCGCGGGATCGGGGCCTGGGACAAGTTCGTGATCGACTGGCTGTACGGCGTGGCCCCGGCCGGAACCGACGAGAAGGCGTGGCTGAAGGCCAAGGCCGACAAGAGCCAGGCCGACGGCCTGCGCTACGTCTCCGACGAGGACGCCCGCGCCGCCGACACCGCCCAGCCGATCGGCGCGGTGTGGGACAATGGTTCGGACCCGGTCGTCGAGCTCGACCACCTGATGGCCGTGCGCAAGATCGCTCTGGACCGCTTCGGCCTAGGGAACCTGCCCAAGGGCGCTTCGGTGGCCGACCTGCGCCGCGTGATCGTGCCGATCTACATCTTCCACCGCTACCAGGTGGACGCGACGGCCAAGCTGGTCGGTGGGATCGACTTCAGCTATGGCGCCGAGGGCGACGCTCACGAGGCCAGCAAGATCGTTCCGGCCGCCCGCCAGGCCGCCGCCATCGACGCCCTGCTGCGGACCCTCACGCCGGCCGCGCTGGACCTGTCGGACAAGACCCTCGACGTCCTGACCTCGGGCCAGTCGCAGGGCAACGACAAGGCCAACGATATCGAGACCTTCGGCCAGGGCCCGGTCTTCGACCTGCCGGCCGCTGCTGATGTCGCCGCCGACCTGGTCTGGGGCGACCTCTTCGCGCCGGCGCGCCTGAACCGCCTGATGGAGGCCAAGCGCCGCGACGCCGCCCAGCCGGGCGTCGAGGGGCTGATGGACAAGGCCCTGGCCTCCGCAGCCTTCGACGGCAAGGCGACCGGGCGTCAGGCCGAGCTGGCCCGCCGCGTCCGCCAGCGGATGGTGGTCAACCTGGCCAACGCGCTTGGCGACAAGGACCTCTCGCCGACCGCCGCCGCCGTGATCCGCGCGCGCCTGGCCGACTGGGGCAAGGGGCTGAAGGCCGTGACCGCCGGCGACGCCGCCGACCGCGCCCAGGCCCGGGCGCTCTCCGGCGTGGTGTCCGACGAAAGCGGCGCGCGCCTGGCTTCGCTGATCGAGGACGGCAAGGCCAAGGTCGCTATCCCGCCCGGCCCGCCGATCGGCGAGGACGACTGGTTTGGAGGCTTCGGGCTGTAAGGCGCAAAGCTCGGGCAGGCCGTGCTTGACTCGCACGGCCCGCTCCCGCACTACGCCGACGACCCCAGCGGGAGACATCGGGATTCGTCCCGAGGCCGAAGGCGCAACCGCCCCGGAAACGCTCAGGCAAAAGGACCGCGCGGGTTTAGGAACGCTGGAAAGAAGCCTCCCGAAAGGGCGGC
Source organism: Pseudomonadota bacterium (assembly GCA_023445955.1). GTDB lineage: Bacteria > Pseudomonadota > Alphaproteobacteria > Caulobacterales > Caulobacteraceae > Caulobacter. Next base: position 2,311 of record JAEXJH010000575.1, on the reverse strand, counting down.
TCGCCGAAGGAGCAAGGCCATTTCCGTGGCCGGAATCTCTCAGGCCTAAGGGACAGCGGGGGCGCGACCAGTCGGCGAGAGCCGACCGTCTCGCCGACCCCGTTTGGAGCCCGCATCCGTGTCCGATCAAGACCTCAAGAAGACCCCCTTATACGACGCCCACGTGGCGCTCGGCGCCCGAATGGTGCCGTTCGCCGGCTATTCCATGCCGGTGCAGTACAAGGACGGTGTGCTGAAGGAGCACCTCTGGACCCGCGAGCACGCTGGCCTGTTCGACGTCTCGCACATGGGCCAGGCGCGCCTGCGCGGTGAGAACCCGGCCAAGAGCTTCGAGAAGGTGGTCTCGGCCGACTACCAGGGCCTGAAGGCCGGAAAGCAGCGCTATGGCGTGCTGCTGAACGCAGAGGGCGGGATCATCGACGACCTGATGACCGCGCGTCCCGACGACGACGGCCTGTTCGTGGTGGTCAACGGCGCCTGCAAGGACAACGACTACAAGATCATCGCCGACGCCCTGGCCGGCGAGGCCACGGTGACCCGTCTGGAGGACCGCGCGCTGCTGGCGCTGCAAGGTCCCGAGGCCGCCGCCGTCCTGGCCGCCCATGTGCCGGAAGCCGCGCAGATGGTGTTCATGGACACCGCGGCGCTGACCGCCTTCGGCGTCGACGCGATCATCTCGCGCTCGGGCTATACCGGTGAGGACGGCTACGAGATCTCGGTGCCGGCCGACGCCGCCGAGCGGATCTGGAACACCCTGCTGGCCGACGAGCGCGTCAAGCCGATCGGCCTGGGCGCGCGCGACAGCCTGCGCCTGGAGGCTGGCCTGCCGCTGTACGGCCACGACCTGGACGAGACCGTCTCGCCGATCGAGGGCGGCCTGAACTTCGCCGTCGGCAAGTCGCGCCGCGAGGCTGGCGACTATCTGGGCGCCGCGCGCATCGCCAAGGAACTGGCCGGCGAGCTCACCCGTGTCCGCGTGAACCTCAAGGTGCTGGAAGGCGCCCCGGCCCGCGAAGGCGCCGAGATCGCCGACGAACAGGGCAATGTCATCGGCAAGGTGACCAGCGGAGGCTTCGCGCCCAGCCTGGGCTTCCCCATCGCCATCGGTTTCGCGCCTCCGGCTTTCGCCGCGATCGGAACCAAGTTGAAAGTCATCGTGCGAGGTAAGCAGGCGGCCGCCGAGGTCGTGGCTACGCCCTTCGTGCCGAACCGTTACGTCCGCAAACTCTAATCAAGGGCCGACAGAGATGCGTTTCACCAAAGATCATGAATGGGTCATCGTCCAGGACGACGTGGCCACCGTCGGCATCACCGCCTACGCCGCCGAACAGCTGGGCGACGTGGTGTTCGTGGAAGTGCCGGAAGCCGGCAAGACCGTGAAGCAGGGCGACAACCTGGCCGTCGTCGAAAGCGTCAAGGCCGCCTCGGACGTCTACGCCCCGGTGTCGGGCGAAGTGGTCGAGGGCAATGCCGAGCTGGGCGACGCGCCGGAAACCGTCAACGCCCTGCCGGAAAGCGGCGGCTGGTTCGCCAAGATCAAGCTGTCGAACCCGGCCGAGGTCGACGCCCTGATGGACCGCGACGCTTACGAAGCCTTCCTCAGCACCCTCTAACTTTCGACCCCACGAAAGCAGATCAATGCGTTACCTCCCCCTGACCCCCGAAGACCGCGTCGAAATGCTCGGCGCGATCGGCGTCAAGTCGATCGATGACCTGTTCGTCGACGTGCCGGCCTCGGCCCGCCGCGACGGAACCGTCGACCTGCCGCTGCACGCCGGCGAAATCGAAGTCGAGCGCGAGATGGCCGGCCTGGCCCGTCGCAATCGCGCCGCGGGGGAGGGACCGTTCTTCTGCGGGGCCGGCGCCTATCGCCACCATGTGCCGGCCACGGTCGACCACATCATCCAGCGGTCGGAATTCCTGACCAGCTACACGCCCTATCAGCCGGAAATCGCCCAAGGCACCCTGCAGGTGCTGTTCGAGTTCCAGACCCAGGTCGCGGCCCTGACCGGCATGGAGTTGGCCAACGCCTCGCTCTATGACGGCTCGACCGGCGCGGCCGAGGCCGTGATGATGGCCCAGCGGATCACGCGCCGGAACAAGGCGGTGATGTCGGGCGGCGTCCACCCGCACTATGTCGAGACCATCGAGACCCTGGCCCACGCGGCCGGCGTCACGACCCAGGCCATGCCGGCGGCCATCGACGCCGAGGACGCGGTGATCGCCGCCATCGACGCCGACACGGCCTGCGTGGTCGTCCAGACCCCGAACGTGTTCGGCACGGTCACCGACGTCACCAGGATCGCCGAGG
>JAEXJH010000574.1 GCA_023445955.1 Pseudomonadota bacterium | reverse complement strand
GCGGGTGAAGGCCACGCCCGTCGCCGAGGTGTCGCCCATATTGCCGAACACCATCGACTGGATGTTCACGGCCGTGCCCCAGCTCTCGGGGATGTCGTGCATGCGGCGATAGAACTTGGCGCGGTCGTTCATCCAGCTGGCGAACACGGCGCCGACGGCGCCCCACAGCTGCTCCTGAGCGTCCTGCGGGAACGGCTTACCGAGCTGGTCCTGGACGGCGGCCTTGTAGTCCTTGATCACCACGGCCCAGTGGTCGGCCGTCAGGCCGGTGTCGACATGGACGTCCAGTCGATCCTTGTGGTCGTCCAGGATCTCCTCGAACATGTGGTGCTCCAGATTGAGCACGACGTTCGAGTACATCTGGATGAAGCGGCGATAGCTGTCATAGGCAAAGCGCCGGTCACCCGACAGCTTGGCCAGGCCCTCGACGGTCTCGTCGTTGAGGCCCAGGTTCAGCACGGTGTCCATCATGCCCGGCATCGAGGCCCGGGCGCCCGAGCGCACCGAGACCAGCAGCGGGTTGGCCACGTCGCCGAACGCCTTGCCGGTGATCTCCTCGACCTTGGCCAGGCCCGTCGCGACCTGTTCGGCCAGCTCGGCGGGATACTGCTTGCCGTTGGAATAGTAGTGGACGCAGGCCTCGGTGGTGATGGTGAAGCCCGGCGGCACCGGCAGGCCCAGGGACGACATCTCCGCGAGATTGGCCCCTTTGCCCCCGAGCAGGTTCTTCATCGAAGCGTCGCCGTCAGCGCCGCCCCCACCGAATGCGTACACCCAGCGGGCCTTGGTCAACGTCTCAACCGGCATATGTTCTCACCCTGCGATCAGTGAAAAAGGCCGCGCCTCTCTTTGGAGGTCGTCTCGCCCTGGAACAGCGCTGCTTTGTCGTGATCCCGCAGTGCAATATCCGGGCGTCTCAGTAGCACTTCGGTCAAGAACGCGTCCACTGGCGCTTCGCGTTCCCGCCACTAACAGGAGAATTCGGCAAATAATTCCAATGACAACGTTGTCCGCCCCGAGGGCTTGGCGAGGTTTCGGGCAATCAAGCCGTAAATCCGCGACTTGAGCCGGGATCGGACGATTGAGGCGGCTTGTCTTCGCGCTGTGGAACGCTTCCATGGTGTGCATGGAACCGCACATTCTCCGACTCAATGCGTCTTCGGGGGCGTCCCAGAACGATGCGGACGCCATCGCCGATCTGCACACCCGCAGCCGCCAGATCGCCTATCGCGGCCTCTATGGCGACGCCTATCTGGACCACGAACTCTTCGCGGTCTCGCGGCAGGTCTGGCGCGAGCGGTTCGAGACCTTCGAGCCGGCGACCGACCTGATCCTGGCGGTGATGGAGAACGGCGAACCGGTCGGCTTGGCCTACGCCTCACTCCGCCTGAACCCAACGGTCGGCCTGCTGCTGGACAACCTGCACGTCGCGCCCGAGCGAAAGGGCTGCGGCCTGGGCACGGCCCTGCTGGCCGAGGTGGCGCGCTGGCTGGTCGAGGAACACGGCGCCGCGCCGCTGCACCTTGAGGTCTATGCGCCCAACGCGGCGGCGCTGGACTTCTATATCCGCAAGGGCGGCGTCGAAACGGCGCGCTATCGCGAGACGGCGCCAGGTGGACGCGAGGTCGATGTCGTCCGTTACCGCTGGGCCGATCCCAGTGCGCTGCTGCCCTAGCGCTCCAGCTCGTCCGCCATGCCCGAGGCCAGCGCGCCCAGCTGGTCCGGCGCGACGCGGTCGGTCTTCAGCTTGTAGAGCGCGCGCAGATAGGCCCGGTCCGACGCCGTCAGCCGCTTGGGTCCTCCCGGCGCGGCGAACAGGTTCAGGATCGAGACCTGATCTGGCTGGGTGGCGTCGGGACGGATGTCGGCCAGGACGACGAGGCTGAGATAGTCCGCCAGGGCGGCGACCTCGACACCGTCCACCTTGCGCGCGTCGACCACCACCAGGCTGTAGTTCAGCTGGCTGGCGACCGTCTGGATGATGCGGCTCCCCGGCGAACTCATGGTCGGGATGCTGGCGTCGCCCGCCGAGATGTCGCCATAGGCGGGAATTTCGCCGGTATAGCTGAGCCAGCGTACGGGCTGGGCGCTCGCCTTGAACCTGTCGACGCGCGGCATCGCGATGGTGTCATAGCGGATTTTGCCACGCCGGCGCGCCTGGTCCAGCATGGCCTCGGGCTCGCGAGAGAACAGAATCAGCAGGTCGGGATAGCAGGTCTTGGTCTCGAACTTCAGGCCGACGTCTTCGGCGACCTGACGCAGCCGCGAGCGGACATATCGATCCACGGCCTTGCCGCCGCCCGCCACGACGGGACATAGCCGCGACCCACGCCGACTGACCATGCCGGCCGACAGCGCCGTCGCCGCGCGGACATAGTTCAGGGTCCGCGCACGGTTGGCGGCCTTGACCACCACGGGATCGGAGACCATTGGCGGCGGCTCTTGCGCCATCGCCGTTACGGGAACGAGTGCGGCCAGGATGAGGCCGGCCAACCAAGACCGCATCGTGTTCCTATCTACCGGGCGCGGTAGACCGTGCGCAGATAGGCCCGGTCCGCCTCCGTCATGGCCTGTGGCCCGGCGCCTTCGCCGTCGAACAGGTTCATGATCGAGCTGTCGGGTGCGGCGCGCTTCTGCGTGTCGGCCAGCGAGACCATGGTCACGTAGTCGGCCAAGGCCGAGACCTTGACGTTGGCGGCCTTGTTGGCGTCGACCACGACCAGCGCGTTGTAGGGTCGGGCGTCCCGCGTCTTCACGCCCGGCGTTGCGCTGGCGTGCATCCAGCGGACAGGCTGGGCGCTGGACCTGAATTGCTGAGCCGCCTTGGCCGGAACGCCGTTGTAGTTGAACCGCTTGGTGCGGTCGGCCTCGTTCACCAGCTGATCGGGGTCAGATGAGAACAGCACGACCACATTGGGCTCGCACGACTGTTTGGCGTATTCGGCGCCGACGTCCTCAGCCACCTGGCGCATCCGCGAGGCGACATAGTTGTTCACCTCGGCCGACGCGCCGCGGACCAGCGGGCAGATGCCCTGACGCGCGCCGCCTGTGGGACGCTCCCGCAGCCGGCTCATCTCGCTCTCGATGCCGTTCTGTCGGGCCGCGTCGCCCATCATGGTGCCGTCGAAGTTGCCGTACAGCTGCTGCGCGGAAGCGGCCGACGCGGTCGCAAGCAAAGCCGCCACGCCAATACCCAGAAGCATTTGTCGCATCGTGCGTCCTCCTAAGATGCGAGAAGGAGAACACAACCTCTGACTGAGAACAAGAATATTGCGCGGCCGAAACGTAAGCGGGCGGCGGCCCCGTGGGGGTGCCCCCCGCCGCCCCCCCGGGGGGCCCCC
>JAEXJH010000573.1 GCA_023445955.1 Pseudomonadota bacterium | reverse complement strand
GGATCATCCGAACATGCCTATCGAACACGACGCGCCCCGTGGGCGCCGGACGGCCGGCTTTGTCCTGGCCCTGATGGCGGCGACCATGCTGACGGCCTGCGCTGCGCCGCACGAGAACAAGCCGACCCTGGAGGCCACGCCGCTGTCGGCCGCCATCCTGCCGCCGACGACGGCGCTGACCCTGGCCCAGCCCCGCGCGGCCGACGGCCGGGCCCACACGCTGGCCGTGGTGGCCCAGGTCGGCGGCGCGGTCCAGGCGCTGGACCTCACGGTCCTCGGCGCCCCGCTGGACGCGGACATGCTGGACGCCCTGGCGGCCGTCGACGAGACCCGCCTGGCCGAAGCGCTGGCCTCGCCCGGCGCGGCCAAGGTCTACACGCTTTCGAGCCTGCTGCCGGCCGGCGGGACGAGCACGCGCCACCTGGCCTCGGGCACCAACTTCCCCGAGCACGCCGAGGAGACCGAGCTCGCCTCGGTGTTCAACTTCCCCAAGTTCGGCCCACCCAGCGGTCCCTACACGACCGTGCGCAACCGGCCGGGCGACATCCTCGACTATGAGATCGAGCTGTGTCTGCGCATGGATCGCGACGTACGCAGCGTCGCGGACTTCGACGCGGCTCGGAAGGGCTTCTTCCTGTGCGGCGACTTCAGCGAGCGGGCCACCATGCTGCGCCTCCTGGACCCGAAGAACGTAGCCTCGGGCCGTGGCTTCACCGACGCCAAGAGCCGGCCGGACTACTATCCGACCGGGCCGTTCCTGGTGGTCCCACGCGACTGGACGGCCTTCGTCAAGACCGAGCGCATCGTCAACGAGGTCAACGGCAAGGTCCGCCAGGACGCGCGCGGCGGGGAGATGACGCTGGACTTCCGGCAGCTGACCGAGAAGGCGCTGAAGGAGCACGCCAAGTCGTTCCCCTATCAGGGCAAGGAAGTGCCGCTGCTCGACGGGGCCGTGATCCCCAAGGGCTCGGCGGTGATGTCGGGCACGCCGGAAGGGGTGATCTTCGTGCCGCCGGGCAAGGGCGACATCGCCCGCGGCGTCGCGGTCTACATCTTCACCGGCGGCTGGCTGCGCGGTCAGGCCCCGATGCAGGGCGTGGTCCAGGCCTATGCCCGCCACGAACTGGCCAGCGGTCGCTATCTGAAAGCTGGAGACATTGTGCGCCACGAGTCCTCGTCGATGGGCGCGCTTGAGGTCAAGGTCGTCGGTTCGCCGTCCTCCCCCGCGAACTGACCCTTGAAAGCGATCCGGCGCCTCCCCCACACGCGCCGGATCGCGACTTCGCCTTCGACCTAGCCGCCGAGGATCTCGATCGGCAGTTCGCGCTTCAGGACCTTGCCCGTGGGCGAGAGCGGCATGGCCTCCAGGATGGTCAGCTGGCGCGGGTACTTGTAGAGCGCCAGGCGCTGGCGGCACCAATCGATCAGCTCGGCCGGATCGACGGCCTTGTCGGCCTTGAGGGTGACGAACGCGCCGACATCCTCGCCCAGTTCGGCGTGCGGGGTGCCGATGACCGCGGCGATCGAGACCGCCGGATGGCTGGCCAGCGTGGCCTCGACCTCGGACGGATAGACGTTGTAGCCGCCGCGGATGATCAGCTCCTTCTTGCGGTCGAAGATGGTCAGCCGGCCGTCCGCCGAGATGTCGACGAGGTCGCCGGTGGGGAACCAGGCCGACGGATCGCGCGGCTCCATCACCCCGTCGATGTAGAAGCCGCGCAGCAGGGTCACGCCACGCACCTGCAGCTCGCCGCGGTTCGGCTCGGCAGGGTCCAGCGGATCGATCCGGTGCTCCAGCACCTTCAGGACGCGGCCGACGTCGCTCTTGCCCTCGCCCGACCCCAGGCGCGCCATCGAGATCAGGCCCGCGGTCTCGGTCATGCCGTAGCCCTGGACGCTGGGCGCGGCGAACACCTGCGTGAAGAAGTCGCCGGCCGCGGGGGGCAGGGGCCCGCCGCCGGAACCGGTCAACCGCAGTCGGCGGCGCGCGGCCTCCAGCTTCGACACGGGCGCGGCGGCGCCGATCTTGGCCAGGGCCGCGATGGTGGCCGGCACCGCCAGCAGCACCGTGGGCGAAGCGGACGCCATGGCCTCGAAGATGATCTCGGGCGCGGGACGCGGAACGAACTCCACTTGCGCGCCGGCGCACAGGCCGCCGGTCATGGCCACGACCTGGCCGAACACGTGGCTCAGCGGCAGCGGGCACAGGATGACGTCGTCGGCGGTGAACTCGGCCAGGTCGATCGCCTCGACCGCGTTGGCCATGATCGACCGCTCGCTGAGCGAGACGCCCTTGGGACGCCCCGAGGTGCCGCTGGTGAACAGGATCACCGCCTCGTCCTCGGGCTGGCGGGTGGTGGTCGGCGGCGGGCCGTCGGCGGACGCGAGCACCGCCTCGAAGCTCAGGGCCGACGGGCTATGGGCGGCGGCCTCCTCGGCTGTCACGCCCGTGAACAGCAGGCTGGCCTGTGGCGCGGCCTCGGCGTGCAGGCCCGGCAAGGCCTTGGCGGCGGGCAGGCCGGTCTTCGGCGAACCGGCGACGATCGCGCGCGGCCCCATGGTCAGGAAGATCTGCCGCAGCTCCTCGACCCCGACCAGGGGATTGAGCGGCAGGGCGACAAGGCCGGCGCGATGGCAGCCGAAATAGGTGACCACAAAGGCCAGGTCGCTCGGCAGCAGCAGGACCACCCTGTCGCCGGCCGTCAGGCCCAGGTCGACCAGCGCCCGGGCGGCGCGGTCGATCCGCGCGGCCAGCTCGCCATAGGTCAAGGTGGCCTCGCCGACGGTGATCGCCGCCGCGTCCGGCCGGGCCGGGTTCCTGGCCACTGAAGCTAGTCGCATGTCCATGGGCGTCCTCCGTAAGCTTGTCGTTGGCGATAAATTATAGCTTACGTCGTACGCGTCAATGTGGTTCGGACCGTCGGCGGCCGTGCCCGGGTCCATGGATCGTACGTCGTACGAAAATATTTCGCGCAACGGTCGGCAATGAGTTGACATAAATTCGTACGCTGTACACCGTTATGTCTGTTGGGCCCTCAGCAGATCCATGGCGAGCGCTCATCGCAACAGAAGACGGGGGCGCTCGATCCTCCGCTGGGACGAAACGCGGCAACCGACCGGCCGCCAAGGCCGGTCCAAGGGGAGGGAAGTTCGATGTTCAAGACACTGTTGCTGGCCGGGGCGGCGCTGTGCGCGCTAACGCCGACGGGCGTCGCGGCCCAGGCCAAGCAGGACGCCGACGTGATCCAGGAGGTGGTCGTCACCGCCCAGCGGCGCGCCGAGACGCTGCAGGACGTGCCGCTGGCCGTCTCGGCGCTGGACGGCGCCGCGGTGGCGCAGCGGGGCATGACCGACGTGCGCGATCTGCTGTCCTTGACCCCCGGCGCGACCTTCTCGGCCATCAACGCCGCCGAGCCGGTGCTGTCGATCCGCGGCATCTCCTCGGGCGGCGAGGGCGCGGCGTCCGACGCCGGCGCCCTGATGATGATCGATGGCGAGGTGATCTCGCGCGACTTCCTGCGCGCTGCGCCGGTCTACGACATCGAGCGCGTCGAAGTGCTGCGCGGGCCGCAGGGCACGACCTACGGCCGCAACGCCACGGCCGGGGTGTTCCACGTCATCAGCCGCAAGCCGGGCTCGACCCGGTCCGGCCAGGCCTCGGTCGAGGTCGCCGAGTACAACACCGTGACGGTCAACGCCGCCGCCGACACCCCGCTGGGCGAGGCGACGGCCGCGCGTCTGGCGATCCACTACAACAAGCGCGACGGCTATTCCGAGGACGTCACGACTGGGCGAGACCTGGACTATCGCGACTCGCTGGCCGGCCGGCTGACGATCAGCCATCGGTTCGGCGACGACGTGAACGTCCTGGTGCGCCTGCACAGCAGCCGAGAACGCCACGGCGACACCGGACCGCTCAAATCGTACGACCCGACCAAGCCTCTGCTCAGCCCGCCGTTCGCGCCGGCCCCGATCACCGAGCCCAGCACCGACCCCTACAAGGTGCTCACCACGCCCGGGTCCTATTTCAACCGCAACGTGTCGGGCGGCTCGATCGAACTGACCGCGCCGGTCGGCCGGCTGTCGCTGACCTCGCTGACCGCGTTCCGGCACGGCGACAACCACTTCTTCCAGGGCGCGCCGCTGGCCTACAACGTAGTCGACACGCGCAACGACGCCGACGTCTTCTCCCAGGAACTGCGGCTGGACGGCCGGTTCCTCGACGACCGGCTGAACCTGGTGGCCGGGGTGTTCTACATCCATGAGGACATCGAGTTCGGCTACGATCGCCGCGCTTTCTCCGGCCCGCTGTCGCTGACCCAGCGCCTGCGCCAGGCCAGCACCTCCAAGGGCCTCGGCGTGTTCGGCGAGGCCGTGGCCGAGCTCACGCCCAAGCTGCGCCTGACGGTCGGCGGGCGGTGGTCGCGCGACGAGAAGACCTATGACGTCAACAACAGCGCCACCGGACCCTTCGCCTTCCTGTTCGTCGACGACCCGTCGAAGGCGGTCATCGCCAGCACCAAGGACAGCTGGAAGCAGCCCACGGGCCGCCTGTCGCTCGACTATCGCGCCACCGACAACCTGATGGCCTACGCCACCGTATCGCAGGGCTACAAGTCGGGCGGGTTCAACCTCGAGCCGTCCAACCTGCTGGCGGCCACGACCTCGTTCGACCAGGAAACGGTGACCAATGTCGAGGTCGGGGTGCGCACCAAGGGCTTGGGCAACAGGCTGCAGGTCAATGTCACGGCCTTCGACATGGCCTATGACGACATCCAGTCGAATTCATTCCTGGCCGGCGGGACCGAGGTCATCGCCAATACCGGCAAGGCGTCGATCCGCGGGGTCGAGGCCGAGGTGGTGGCGCGTCCCAACCGCTACCTGGCCCTGAACGCCGGCTATGCGCGCTACGACGCCAAGTACGACCAATACGTCAACACCAACAGCGTCGACCTGGCGGGAACCCGGCTGGCCAAGTCGCCCAAGTGGACGCTCAATCTCGGCGCCGTCCTGACGTCCTCGGAGATCGGGCGCGCTGGCCGACTGCGGCTGCGGGCCGACTATTCCACCCGCAGCGACGTCGCCCACGATGCGCCGGCCGATCCGGTCCAGGGCATCCGCCCCGGCGTCGACCTGCTGGACCTGCGCCTGACCTGGCTGCCGACCGGCGGCGATTGGGAGGCGGCGCTGTTCGTGCGCAACGCCTTCGACAAGGCCGAAATCCAGTACATCGGCCCGCGCGTCGTGCTGGACCAGCGTCCGGTGATCTACGGTCCGCCCCGGGTCATCGGCGCCAGCCTCAGCTATCGGTTCGGCCAATGAGGGGCCTGATCATGACCCTGCTGGGCGCCTCCGTCCTGACCGCCGGCTGCTCGGCGTCGCATGAAAACAAGCCCAGCCTCGAGGCCGCGCCCCTGTCCGCCGTCATCCTGCCGCACAACGCGGCGGTGACCCTGGCCCAGACCCGGGCCGGCGACGGCCGCACGCGCACCCTGGCCGTGACGGGCCAGGCGGGCGAGACGGTCCAGGCCATCGACCTGACCGATCTGGGCGCGCCGCTCGACGCCGACGCGCTCGACGCCCTGGCCGCCGTCGACGAGGCCGGCCTGGACAAGGCGCTGGCCGCGCCCGGCGCCGGCAAGGCCTATGGCGTCTCCGCCCTGCTTCCGGCCGGCGGCGTCAGCACGCGCCATCTGGCCTCGGGCACCAACTTCCCCGAGCACGCCGAGGAAACCTCGGTTTCGTCGGTGTTCAACTTCCCCAAGTTCGGACCCGCCAGCGGCCCCTACACCACGGTCCGCAACCTGCCGGGCGACATCCTCGACTACGAGGTCGAGATCTGCCTGCGGATGGACCGCGACGTGCGCAGCCTGGCGGACTTCGATGCGGCCCGGAAGGGCTTCTTCCTGTGCGGCGACTTCAGCGAGCGGGCGACGATGCTGCGGCTCCTGGATCCGAAGAACGTGGCCTCCGGGCGCGGCTTCACCGACGCCAAGAGCCGGCCGGACTACTACCCGACCGGGCCGTTCCTGATCGTGCCGCGCGACTGGCGGGCCTTCGTCAGAACTGAGCGGATCATCACGCGGGTCAACACCAAGGTCCGGCAGGACGGGCGGGGCGGCGACATGACGCTGGACTTCCGGCAGCTGACCGACAAGGCGCTGCGGGAGCACGGCAAGCGTTTCCCGTATCACGGCCAGGAGGTGACGCTGCTCGATGGACCGGTCATCCCCAAGGGTTCGGCGGTGATGTCGGGCACGCCCGAAGGGGTGATCTTCTCGCCGCCGGGCAAGGGCGACATCGCCCGCGGCGTCGCCAGCTACATCTTCACGGGCGGCTGGCTGCGCGGCCAGGCGCCGATGAAGGGCATGCTTGACTCCTACATCCGGCATGAGCTGGCCAGCGGCCGATACCTGAAGGGCGGAGACACGGTGCGCCACGAGTCGTCCTCGATGGGCGCGCTCGAGGTCAAGGTCGTCGAGCCCAGGCCGCGCGGCGAATAGGCCCGCGCCAGCATCGACCGCCGCCCCGCATCTTTTCCCGGATGCGGGGCGCGTTTCGTTTCGGAGGGATCACGAGGGTGGGCATGGCCAAGAAGCATCTGGCGTTCGTCGCGATCGCCGTATTGGGCGCCGCGGCGCTGGCGGTGGTCGCCCTGCATCGCGGCGAGAGCATCAGCGCCGTCTGGCT
>JAEXJH010000572.1 GCA_023445955.1 Pseudomonadota bacterium | reverse complement strand
GATCGCCGTCGCCCGTATCCTTCTGGTCGACGACCATCCCATGAACCGCGAGCTGGGCTCGGCCATGCTGATCCTGGCCGGCTGCGACGTCGAGGTGGCCGAGGACGGCGACGAGGCGGTCCGCATCGCCGCCGAGCGCGACTTCGACGTCATCCTGATGGACATCCACATGCCGCGCATGGACGGGGTGGCCGCCACCGAAGCGATCCGCGCCCTGGCGGGCTCGCGCGGCGCGGCGCCGATCATCGCCGTCACCGCCGACGTCCAGCCCCAGCAGCTTGAGCGCTATCGCCGCGCCGGCATGGTCGACCACATCGCCAAGCCGATCGATCGCGACACCCTCTACCGCATCGTCGACCACTGGCTGACCCGCGACCAGGCCGCTGCCTGAGGCGGCTGCAACCCTCAAGGCCGCCACGCTCTTGAATTGCAGGGCGGAGCGTGCATTGTCAGCGGCGTTCGCGATCCGCCTTGGAAATACAATCGCTTAGGCCGTTGTTGCCGCTGAAGGCGTCCTGCGGCCAAACGACACATCCAGCGATAAGCCGGCAACCGAGGCGCGCGCGAGCGTATTGAATGGTGGCGCCGTCGTCTTGCAGGTCGCGGCAGTCCTGGCGTTGTCCCCCGAACCCGTTCGGCCGCCAACGCCCGTGCGTGGGGTCCATTGGGGGGACGGGAACGGCATGCCGCACAGGCTCGCCCAGCAGGAACAACGACGGCAGACCGCCCTGCTCGTGGGCCTGTCCGTCGCCATCGTCGCCAGCCTGGCGTTCAGCGACTATCTGAGCCGCTCGATCCTGGACGTCGCCGCCTTCTGGCCCGCCAACGCCCTGCTGGCCGCCGGCCTGGTCACCCTGGCCGGGTCCCGGCGGGTGTCCCTGACCACCGTCTTCGTCGTCTTCCACCTGGCCTTCGACCTGCTGGTCGGCGACAGCCCGGCCCGCGCCCTGCTCAACGCCGGCGTCGACACGCTCGAGGCCCTGGCCGTCTGGTTCATCGCCCTGCGGATCTGGGGCGGCACGCCGCGCATCCGCACGCTGCGCTCGCTGGTCATGCTGCCGGCCATCACCACCCCGATCGCCGCCGGCGCGGCCATACTCTACGCCGGAATTCTGGCTCTGGGCTCTGGCGAGCCGTTCCTGAGCGTGCTGGTCGACTGGTTCCTGCGCAGCGCCCTGGGCCTGGCGATCGCCCTGCCCGCCACGCTCGTGCTGATCGACGCCGAGCATCGCCGCTCGTTCCACCGGACCTGGCGCGAGCACTTCGCCCTGCTGTTCGGCGTGGCGGCGATCACCCTGCTGTGCGCCCATCCGGCCGCCGGCCTGCCGCCGTTCCTGATCTTCCCCGTCGCCCTGATCGCCGCCTATCGCCTGGGCGCGCGGGGCGCGGCCATGGCCTCGCTGATCGTGGCCGTGATCACCCTGCCGATCGCCATGGCGGGCGGCTCGCCGCGCTTCAACGCCGTCCTCGGTCCCATCGCCCAGGCGCGGACCATCCAGGTGTTCATCCTGGTGCTGTTCTACACCTGCATGGCGGCGGGCCTAGCCCTGGCCCAGCAGGATCGCCTCAAGCGCCTCCTCCTGCGTCGCGAGCAGCTGACCCGCGCCGCCCGCGCTCGCGCCATGGCCGCCACCGAGGCCAAGACCGAGTTCCTGGCCACCATGAGCCACGAGATCCGCACGCCGCTGAACAGCGTGCTGGGCTTCGCCCAACTGCTGGCCGCGCGCGACGACCTGCCGCCGGATGCGCGCCGGCAGGTCAACCTGATCGACAACGCCGGCGCGGCCCTGCTGACCGTGGTCAACGACATCCTCGACTTCTCGCGGGTCGAGGCGGGCCTGATCGAGCTGCTGCCCGCGCCGACCTCGGCCGCCGGCCTGATGCGCGACACCGTGGCGATCATGGCCCCCGAAGCCCGCGCCAAGGGCCTGACCCTGGACCTGGAAATCGTCGACCCGGTCCAGGCCTTGCACGACCTGGACGCCGACCGCCTGCGCCAGGTGCTGATCAACCTCTTGAACAACGCCGTGAAGTTCACCGACGAAGGCCGCATCGATGCGCGCCTGGTCATCGAGCCCGGCGACATCGAGGATCGCCTGCGGTTCGAGATCATCGACACCGGTGTCGGCATCGACCTCGACAAGCAGGCCCTGCTGTTCCAGCGCTTCTCCCAGGCCGACAGCTCGATGAGCCGGCTGCACGGCGGCGCGGGCTTGGGCCTGGCCATCTGCCGGGCGCTGGTCGACGTGATGGGCGGCAAGATCGGCGTCGACAGCGTGCCCGGCCGCGGCTCGTGCTTCTGGATCGAGCTGATGGCTCCAACCGCCGAAGAGGTCGCGGTCCCCGAGCGACCCAAGACCTCGACGCCCGGCGCGGCCAAGATCCTGATCGTCGACGACCACCCGATCAATCTGGAGATCGGCCAGGCCCTGCTGACCCTGGTCGGCTGCGAGGTCGACGTCGCCGAGAACGGCAAGCAGGCCGTCGAGCGCGCCCAGGCCGGCGACTACGACATCATCCTGATGGACATCCACATGCCGCAGATGGACGGTCTGCAGGCGACCCGGGCGATCAAGGCGCTGCCCGGCCGTCCCGGCAAGTCGCCGATCATCGCTATGAGCGCCGACGCTCTGCCCCGCCAGGTCGAGCGCTGCTACGCCGCCGGCATGGTCGACCACATCGCCAAACCAATCCAGCGCGAGGTGCTCTACGCCAAGATCGAGCGCTGGCTGAACCATCACAAGGCGGCGCAAGCAGGCTAGCGGTGCGGCGCAGTCCTGCTTAACTTCCCCGCGACCAAACCGGGGAGCCTTCGACATGCAGCGCCGCACCTTTGCAGCCCTCAGCCTGATGGCCCTCCTCGCCGCCTGCTCGCCCGCCAAGAAGGACACTGCGCCCGCCGGACAGACCGCGCTGAAGCTGGCCACCGACTGGCGGGCCGAGGCCGAGCTGGGCGGCTATTACCAGGCGCTGGCGACCGGCGAGTACAAGAAGCGCGGCCTGGACGTGACCCTGATCCAGGGCGGGCCGGCGGTGAACGTGCCTCAGCTGCTGGCCACCAACGCGGTCGATGTCGGCGTCGGCTCCAACAGCTGGGTGGTCATGAACCTCAGCAAGGAGAACGCTCCGGTGAAGGCCGTGGCCGCCTTCATGCAGAAGGACCCCTGGGCGCTGATCGCCCACCCCGACCAGGGCGTGAACGCCATCGCCGACATCAAGGGCCATCCTGTCCTGCTGTCGGACGCCTCGATCACCGGCTACTGGGCCTGGCTGAAGGCCAAGTACGGCTTCAGCGACGATCAGGTCCGCAAGTACAATTACTCGACCGCCCCGTTCCTGGCCGACAAGCGCGTGGTCCAGCAGGGCTATGTGACCAGCGAGCCCTACCTCATCGAGAAGGAAGGCAAGGTCAAACCCAAGGTCTTCCTGCTGGCCGACAGCGGCTATCCCGCCTACGGCTCGATGGCCCTGGTCAATGACAGCCTGATCGCCAAGAACCCGGCGGCCGTGCAGGCCTTCGTCGAGGCCACGGCGGCGGGCTGGAAGTCGTACCTGTACGGCGATCCCAAGCCCGGCGATGCGGCGATCCTCAAGGACAATCCGGAGATGACCCAGGATGTCCTCGACCAGGCGCGCGACAAGATGCGGTCCTACGCCGTGGTCAGCGCCAAGGGCGGTCAGGGCGACATCGGCCTGATGACCGAGGCGCGCTGGGACGCCTTCTTCCAGGCCGCCGTGGCGCAGGGCGTCTACCCAAAGGGCCAGGACTACAAGAAGGCCTACACGCTGCAGTTTCTGCCCAAGGGCCAATGAGTTCAGTGATCGCCAGCCTGTCCGGCGTCGAGGTCGACTATGCCCGGGGCCGCGCCCTGGGGCCGGTCGACCTGGCCCTCGCGCCCGGCGAGATCGTCGCGCTGGTGGGCCCGTCGGGCTGCGGCAAGTCCACGGCGTTGCGTTTGCTGGCGGGGCTGGAGCCGCCGACGCGCGGGAGCGTCATCCGCGCGGCCGGCAAGGGCGAGACCTCGGTCGTCTTCCAGTCGCACACCCTGGCGCCATGGCTGAGCGCGCGGGACAATGTCGCCCTGCCGCTAGAGCTGGCGGGGACGGCCAAGCGCGAAGCCCGCGTCGCCGCTGAAGAGGCCTTGGCCAGAGTTGGCCTGGACGCCGCGCTCGACGCTCGTCCCGCCCAGCTGTCCGGCGGCATGGCCATGCGCGCGTCGCTGGCGCGGGCGCTGGTCACCCGTCCCCGCCTGCTGTTGCTGGACGAACCCTTCGCGGCGCTGGACGAGATCACCCGCCGCGCCCTGGCCGACGACGTCCTGGCCCTAGCCGACGATCTGAAGCCTGCCGTCGTCTTCGTGACCCACAATGTCGAGGAGGCCGTCTACATGGCCGGCCGCGTCGTGGTCATGACGCCCGGTCCCGGCCGCATCGCCGGCGAGGTGGCCATCGACGGCCCCGTCGTCCGCCCCAAGGGCTTCCGCACTACCGAAACCTTCCGCGCCGCCGCCGAGGCAGTGTCGACCCTGCTGGCGCAAGCCACGGAGCGCGCGGCGTGAAGCGCGTCCTGGCCCCGCTGATCCTGATCGCCGTCCTGCTGGGCGGCTGGGAGATCGCTTGCCGCGCCCTGGCGGTCCCGCCGTATCTGCTGCCGGCCCCAAGCGATGTCGCCGTCGCGCTGGCGCAGTCGTGGCCGCTGCTGCTGGGCTCGGCCTGGGCGACGCTGTCGACCGCCCTGCTGGCCCTGGTCATCGCCAGCCTGGTCGCCTGCGGCCTGGCCCTGGCGGTCAGCTTGAGCAGCCTGCTGGAAGACGCCATCCGGCCGATCGCCGTGACCCTGCAAGTCACGCCGCTGGTGGCCATCGCGCCGCTGGTCACCATCTGGGCCGGCATCGATCATCCCGAGCGGGCGGTGATCGGCCTGGCGGCCGTCGTGGCCTTCTTCCCGATCTTCTCCGGTGCGCTGACGGGACTGAAGGCGGTCGATCCGGACTTGGCCCGCCTATTCGACCTTTACGGCGCCAATCCCTGGCAGCGTCTGGTTCGGCTGCGCCTGCCCTCGGCGGTTCCGGCCCTGCTGGAGGGACACAAGGTCGCGGCGGGGCTGGCTGTCATCGGGGCCGTGGTCGCCGAATTCGTGGCCGGTTCCGGCGGCTCCCAGGGCCTGGCCTGGCGCATCCTGGAGGCCTACAATCGTCTGCAGACGGCCAAGGTCTTCGCCGCGCTTGTATCCCTGGCTGTACTGGGCGTCGTCCTGCACGCAGTGATGGAAATGATCGAACGTCGACTTCTGAACTCTTGGCGTGGTCGTTAGCGCAAGATTAAGCGACGGGGCCTACCACAGAAGTCCGACCAGAACTTTCGCCGGACCGGTCCATGCGCGCCGCCCTCCTTATCGCCGCCTTCGCCAGCGCCTCCGTGGCGTTTGCGGGCGCGCATGCGGAGACCGGCAAGGAAAGCCGCTACGGTCCTGCCCCCGAACGCGCGCCGACGCCGGTGAACGGCCGCGGCCCTGGCTATACCGGCGCGCCCTATGCCGGCCGCGCCCTGGGCTGGAGCGGCAAGCGCGAGATCGTCGCGCCGCAGGCGCAAGCCGTCCCCCAGGCCGCACAGCCCTTCTGGG
>JAEXJH010000571.1 GCA_023445955.1 Pseudomonadota bacterium | reverse complement strand
CTCTTGGACCGCCCGCCCAGAGTCTGATGCGTTATCGGCGTCCCTGAACGGCGCGCCAAACTGCATCCGAAACTCCGGGGATTTTAAACTTCATGACTTTTATCATGCGTGGACGGCTGCGATACGCGGCCGTCAGCGCGGCTGCGATCTTGGGCGCGTTGGCGTCCGGACGTGGCGCGGCGGCCGATCCGGCTCCGCCTTTCAAAGACCTGTTGGCGCAAGCCCAGGCTAACGCACCGCGCCTCGCCGAGGCCGCCGCTTCAGTGCGCCAGGCCGAAGGTTTAGCGCGGCAAGCCGCTGCTCGTCCCAATCCCACTGCGGATATTGGGGTCGAGAACTTCAGTGGCAGCGGGGTCTACAGCGGCTCCAACAACGCTGAAACCACCTTCTCGCTGAGCCAGCCTCTGGAACTGGGCGGCAAGCGCGGGGCGCGTATCGCGGCGGGTCGAGCCGGCTTGGACGCGGCGCGGGCGCGCCTTGTTCAATCACAGGCTGACTACGCCTTCGCCTTGGCCGATGCCTACGCCCAGGCCGAAGCCGCCGAACGGCGGGTGACCTTGGCGCAGGAGGCGGTGACGCTGTCGGATGAGACCGTCCGCGCCTCGCGCGCCCTGGTTGACGCCGGCAAGGAAGCCGAGCTTCGCAGCCTGCAGGCCCAAGCCGCCCTGACGGCGGCGCGCGCCTCGCTCGACGAAGCGCGGGCCGAGCGGGCGGGAGCCTTCTCGCGCTTGACGGCGCTGGCTGGCTCAGCGGCGCCATTCACCTCGTTGACCGACAGTTTGCTGAGCCGCTCCAAGGCCACATCCCAACAGCGGGATATCGATGTTCTGGCCACGCCCGCCGTCCTGGCGGCGCAGGCCGAACGGGAGGCTGCGGCGCGTCGCGTCCGGATCGAGAAAATTCGCGCGGTGCCCGATGTGACGGTCTCGGCGGGCGTTCGGCGGTTCAGTGGCGATGACTCCACCGCGCTGGTGGCGGGGCTTTCGATCCCGATCCCGGTGTTCGACCAGAACCGCGGCAACATTACCGCGGCGCAAGGCGAACTTCAGGCCGCCGAAGCCCGGCTCAACGCCGCCCGCTTCGACGCAGAAGCCGACATCCGCACCGCCCTCTTCCAGATCGACGCGGCCCAGACCCGCGTGAGCGCTGCAGCGGAGGGCGAAACGACGGCGGCCGAGGCCTACCGGCTGACCCGTATCGCCTATGAGGCGGGCAAGTCGCCGCTCGTCGAACTCATCAACGCGCGCCGGTCTTTGGCCGAAGCTCGCGCCCAAACCATCGAAGCCCAGCTGGCGCGCCTTCGCGCCGAAGCGGGCCTGGCGCGCCTGCAAGGCCGCCCCTTCGGAGATCGTTGATGCCTCGCAATACCACGTCCACAAACCGTCAATGGCTGATGGCCGGCGCGGCCTTGGCTGTTGTCGCTGTCGTCGCCTTCTCGGCGGGCAAGTTCACGGGCGGCAAGCCCACCACCCCTGAGGCTCCGGCCGCCGCGCCCGCCGAAGCTGCTCATGCCGCCGACACCCTGACTATGGGGCAGGAGCGGATCATCGCCTCAGGCGTCCAACTGCAGACTGTCACGACCGGCGGCCTTGCCTCTGAGGTCGTCGCCCAGGCCACGGTCGAGGCCGAACCGACCGGCCAGGCAGTGTTGACAGCCCGGGCCGCCGGCTCAATCACGCAAATCACCAAGCGCCTCGGCGACCCGGTCCGGGCCGGCGAGACGCTCGCCCTGGTCTCCAGCCGGGATGCGGCCCAGATCTCGGCCGATCGTAGCGTGGCGACCGCCAAGGCCGATCTAGCGCGAAAGGTCCTGGCTCGGGAGAAGCGCCTCTACGAGCAAAAGGTCAGCCCCCGCCAAGATTACGAGACCGCCCAGTCCGAACTGGTGGTGGCGGAGGCTGAGGCCCGACGGGCGGCTACCGCCGCCGGCGCCTCAGGGGTGTCGCGCGACGGCCGCTATGTGGCGGTCATCAGTCCGATCAGCGGCCGTGTGACCTCGATGGCGGCGAGCCTTGGGGCCTTCGTCCAACCGGAGACCGAGCTCTTCCGGATCTCCGATCCGGCCAAGATCCAGGTGGACGCGGCCGTCACCGCCAATGACGCGCGCCGCATCCAGCCGGGCGACCAGGCGATTATCGAGACCAATAACGGCGAGACCCGCACGGCGATCGTGCGGGCCGTGACGCCGGGTGTCAGCGAAGAGACCCGGTCGGCCACCGTGGTCCTGACCCTGACGGGCGGTGCGGGCGCGTTGCAGCCTGGGCAACTGGTCCGCGCGCGTATCACCTCACGCCAATCGACCTCCAGCGGCATCGTCGTGTCCGAGGAGGCGGTGCAGACGGTGGAGGGGCGCGACGTGGTCTTCGTGCGCACCAAAACCGGCTTCAAGGTCCAACCGGTGACGGTCGGCCAGCGTAGCGCTGGGCGCGTGGTCATCGCGCAAGGCTTGAGGGGCGGGGAGACGCTCGCGGTCAAGAACGCCTTCCTGTTGAAGGCCGAACTCGGCAAGAGCGCGGAAGAAGAATGATCCCCTCACCCAAATCCGGAGACACGCCGAAATGATCGGTCGCATTCTCTCTATGTCGGTGAAGGGGCGCTGGTACGTCCTTCTCGTCACCGTTCTCATCGCCGCGTTCGGGGCGTGGCAGCTGACCAAGCTGCCGATCGACGCGGTTCCCGACATCACCAACAAGCAGGTGCA
>JAEXJH010000570.1 GCA_023445955.1 Pseudomonadota bacterium | reverse complement strand
CGACCAGCGCGCCCCCCATCAGCAGGCCCGCCCCGCCCTTCAGGCGCAGCGGCAGCCGGCGCAGGCGCGGCAGCAGCCGGCTCTCGGTCCCGCGCCGCCACAGGCCATAAGCCAGCACCAGCAGCACCACCGCAAACGCCGTCCAGTAGGCGCGCAGCCACCAGGCCCCGATCCAGAACTTGCCCAGCCCGTTCATGTCCGAGAACGGCGTGTCGGTGGCCGAGCCGTAGTTGTAGAGCTTGGACTCGAAGCCCAGGTTCACGAAGGTGATGGTGGTGATCATGTAGATCACCATCAGGCCCCAGCCGATGAACTTGTGCGGACTGATGGTTTGCAGGAACACCGCGAGCACGGCGACCAGGATGAAGTCGACCGCCTGCGGCAGCACATACCACAACAGGTACTTCTGGAGTTCCAGGTTGAAGTAGCCGTGGAACACCTGGCTGAGCACGGCGGCCAGCACGCTGACCAGAAGCGTCGAGACCAGCACCAGGGCGATGGCCAGGGTCTTGGGCGCGACGAACGCCCAGTCGGGGACGGGCGTGGCGTCGATGATCTCGTGCGTCTTGCGCTCGCGTTCGCGCCAGACCAGTTCGCCTGAATAGTAGATGGCGACGATCATCGGGATCAGGCCGAAAGATCCCAGCAGCGGCGACAGCAGCACGCGCGTGACCGGATAGATCACCCCGCCGTAGCGGCCGGCGTCAGTCGCGAACCACAACGCGCCCATGGCGTTGGCCAGGCCTAGGAACAGCAGCACGAAATAGGCCGGGCTCTTGAACACCTGGCCCATGTCCAGCCGCGTGCGGACGACCAGTTGCGCCCAAGCCGTGGCGCGGTCGAATTTCGGTTGCGGCAGCGGGCCGGAGGTCAGGACCGGCGCGGCGTCAGCCTCGGCCTTCCCCTTCTTGACCTTCTTCTGGCCCGAGAGGTCGGCCGACTGGAAGCGGAACAGGCTGTAGGCCAGGGTCAGGAAACCGGCCGACAGTACGACCGCGAACACGCGGTTGAACAGCAGCGCCCCGGCGAACGGCGGGACCACGGCGTTGCGCTCGCTCGCCGTCCAGTACTTGGTCGCCAAGCCATAGGCGGCGGTGCCCATCGGCTCCCAATAGGCGGCGATCTTCTCGAACTCGGGCTTTTCCAGCGCGATATTGCCGATGATCCAGAGGACCATGAAGCCCACGACACCGACATAGGTCCACATCATCGATCGGGTGACCGTAGCCAGCGCGAAGAACAGCGCCGAGGTCAGCAGGATCGACGGCAAGGCCAGAGCGAAATAGGCAAAGAGGTAGGCGTGGAGGTCGTTGGGACCGAGCCGCTCGGGATCGACCCAGGGCATGAAGGAGCCGATCCAGATCGCCAGGGGCACGACCAGGAACGAGATCGCCGCCGCCAGGAAGGCTCCGGTGAAACGGCCGTACAGATAGTCGAACTTGCGCACCCGGGACGAGCGCAGGATGGGTCCAAAACCCGTCTCGTCGTCACGCACCACCACATTGGCCACGAAGGCCGTGGTCACGAACATGTAGAAGATCGACCAGATCAGATGCACCTGGGCGATCATGAACGGTGCGTTCTTGTGGATGTTGCCGCCGCCGCCGATGCGGATCTGGTCGATCGTCGACGCCCCGAAGGTCAGCAGGAAGAAGATGGTCGCCACCACCCAGAAGACGGGCGACTTCAGCTGGTAGCGGAGCTCGAAGCCCGCGATCTTGCGAAACATGCCGCCGCTCCCCGTCAGGCCGCCCGCCGGGTGGTCGAGAGGGTGGAGAAGTAGACATCCTCCAACCCGCCCTCGACCGGCGTGAAGCCGGCGCCCGGGTTATCGTCCGACAGGATGTGGATGACGGTGCGGCCCGCCAGCAGGCGGGTGGAGATGACCTTGTACTGGGCCTTGGCGGCCTCCAGCTCGGCCTTGTCGATGATCTTCTTCCAGATCTTGCCCTTCAGCTGGCCGACCAGCTCGAGCGGCGCGCCTTCACGGACGATGCGGCCGTCGCAGATGATGGCCATGGCCGGGCACAGATCCGAAACGTCCTCGACGATGTGGGTGGAGAGAATCACCACCACGTTCTCGCCGATCTCGGCCAGGAGGTTGAGGAAGCGGTTGCGCTCTTCGGGGTCGAGGCCCGCCGTGGGCTCGTCGACGATGATCAGGCGCGGGTCGCCGATCAGGGCCTGGGCGATGCCGAAGCGCTGGCGCATGCCGCCTGAGAAGCCGGCGATGGCCTTCTTGCGGACATTCCAGAGATTGACCTGGTTCAGCAGGTTCTCGACCGTTTCCTTGCGGTCCTTGGCGTTGCTGATCCCCTTCAGCACCGCCATGTGGTCGAGCATGTCGTAGGCCGAGACCCGCGGATAGACGCCGAAGTCCTGCGGCAGGTAGCCCAGCGTCTTGCGCAGCTCCTCGGGTGTCTTCAGGACATCGATGTCGCCAAAACGGATGTGGCCCGAGGTCGGCGCCTGCAAGGTGGCGATGGTGCGCATCAGGGTCGACTTGCCAGCGCCGTTCGGCCCTAGCAGGCCGTACATGCCGCGCGGGATCGTCAGACTGACCTCGTCCAGGGCTCGCGTGCCGTTGCCATAGACATGCGTCAGGTTCTCGATGATCAGCATGATCTGCCCCCGATCAAAAGTAAGCGCCCACTACCCCACTGCCGACATGACTCGACGCCGGAGATCGGGGCAAGTGAAAGAACGTTTAGGACCAGGGTTCAACCGCAGGATTTCTGAACAGCGGCCACTTTGAGGCTCTTGGTGTTCATCGCCCGGTTTGAACCGCTGAGGGGTTTTGGCCAGCCGCTTTTGGGTCTAAACGAAGCGCCATGACGACCTACGCCTTTGCCCCGCACGCCATCCCGACGGTCCCGGTGGAGGGATCGGATTCGGTCTTCCCGGTTCGCCGGATTCTCTGCGTGGGACGCAATTACGCCGCCCACGCCCGCGAAATGGGCGCCGACACCCGCGATCCGCCGTTCTTCTTTTCGAAGCCCGCCGACGCCGTCGCGCCGTTGAAGGCCCAGATCGCCTATCCGCCGGCGACCAGCGACCTGCATCACGAGATCGAGCTGGTCGTGGCCCTGAAGAGCGGCGGCGCCAATCTCTCGGTCGAGCAGGCGCTTGAGACCGTGTTCGGCTACGCGGTCGGCGTCGACTTGACCCGCCGCGACCTGCAAGGCGCGGCCAAGGCCAAGGGTCAGCCCTGGGAAGCCGGCAAGGCCTTCGACGAGAGCGCCCCGATCACCGCCATCCGCGTGATGGACGCCCCGGCGCCGCAAGCCGCCGTCACCCTGTCGGTCAACGGCGCCGAGCGCCAGCGCGGCGAGGTCGGCGACATGATCTGGAACGTCGGCGAGGTGATCGCCAAGGCCAGCGAGCTGTGGACCCTGGCCGCCGGCGACCTGATCTTCACCGGCACGCCCGAGGGCGTCGGCGCCATCGCCCGCGGCGACACGGTCGTCGGCGAGGTCGAGGGCGTCGGCCGTCTGGAATTCACCCTGGTCTAGAGGCCTCATGTGAAGCTTGTCCTGCACAGCGCCAAGCGGGCGAGCGCGCCCTATCGGGTGCGCATCGGCTTGAACCTCAAGGGCCTGCCCTATGAGCTCAAGCCCGTCGACCTGGTGGCCAACGCCCACCACGCGGACGACTATCGCGCCCTCAACGCCCAGGCGCTGGTCCCGACCCTGATGGTCGACGGCCGGCCGCTGACCCAGAGCCTGGCCATCCTGGAGTGGCTGGACGAGGTCTCGCCCGAGCCCGCCCTGCTGCCGCACACCGCCTATGAGCGGGCGATCGTGCGGGGCATGGCCGAGATCATCGCCTGTGACATCCACCCGCTGAACAACCTGCGCATCCTGCGCCAGCTGACGGCGCTGGAGATCGGCGAAACCGATCGCAACGCCTGGGTCGCCCGCTGGATCAGCGACGGCTTCCGCGCGCTGGAACCCATGGTGGCCGCGCACTCCGGCGGCTTCGCCTATGGCGACGCGCCGGGCCTCGTGGACTGCCTGCTCGTGCCGCAGGTGTTCAACGCCGGCCGCTTCAACATCGACCTGTCGCCCTTCCCCTCGATCGTCGCCGCCGCCGCGCGCGCGGCCAAGCACCCGGCGATCGAAGCGGCCCACCCCGACCACCATCCGGAGCGCTAGATGCTTGAGGACCTGAAAGCCAACAACGCCGCCTGGTCGCAGCGCAAGACCCAGGTCGATCCGGAGTTCTTCAAGCGCCTGGAAGGCCAGCAGAGCCCGGAATATCTGTGGATCGGCTGCAGTGACAGCCGCGTGCCGGCCAACGAGATCGTCGGCCTGGATCCGGGCGAGCTGTTCGTTCACCGCAACGTCGCCAACCTCGCCCCGCCGCAGGACGCCAACTATCTCAGCGTGCTGCAGTTCGCGGTCGAGGTGCTGAAGGTCAAGCACGTGATGGTCGTCGGCCACTATGGCTGCGGCGGCGTGGCGGCGGCCATCGACGGCCAGCGCCGGGGCCTGGTCGATCACTGGCTGCACCCGATCCGCGAGGTCCATGCCGAGCACAAGCACGAGCTGGAAGCGATCCCCGAAAAGCGCGCCATGCTCGACCGCCTGACCGAGCTGAACGTCGCCCGCCAGGTCCGCAACGTCGCCGCCGACGTCTTCGTCCAGGACGCCTGGGCGCGCGGCCAGTCGCTGTCGGTTCACGGCTGGGTCTATTCGCTGAACAACGGCCTGGTGAACGACCTCAACATCGGCATCAGCAGCCTGGCGGACTACGAGCGGGTGATCGCCGAGACCGTGGTGCCCGACCGTCCGTTCTGGAAGCGGGACGAGGCCTAGCCGCCCTTGATCCGCACCTTCGCCTGGGCCTTGCGGCCCTGGGCGTCGCCGAC
>JAEXJH010000569.1 GCA_023445955.1 Pseudomonadota bacterium | reverse complement strand
ATCAGGCCCTTGATCTCCTTGGCGGCGTCAGCCGAGCGCTGAGCCAGCGCCCGCACTTCCTGAGCGACGACGGCGAAACCACGACCGGCTTCTCCGGCGCGCGCGGCCTCGACGCCGGCGTTGAGGGCCAGGAGGTTGGTCTGGAAAGCGATCTCATCGATCACGCCGATGATCTGGGTGATCGACTGTGAGGACTTCTCGATGCCGCCCATGGCCTGGACGGCTTCCTTCACGACCGCGCCGCTGCGTTCGGCGGCGGCCTTGGCGCTGATCGTCACCTGGCGGGCGCGCTCGGCGCCTTCCGAGCTACGCTTCACAGTGGCGGTGATCTGGTCAAGGGCGGCGGCGGTCTGCTCCAGGCCGGCGGCCTGACGCTCGGTGCGCTGCGAGAGGTCGTCGGCGGCGGTGCTGATCTCAGCGCACCCGCTGCGAATGCTGCGGGCGGCGGTCAGGATGCCGGCCATGGTGGCCTGCAGGCTCTCGACGGCGGCGTTGAAGTCGCGCGGCATCTTGGCCGCGTCGCCCTGGAAGTCGTCCTCGCGCATGCGCCAGATCAGGTCGCCGTCGGCCAAGCGCTCCATGCCCTCACCGAGGTTGGAGACGGCCTTGGCCTGGGCGGCGGCGAAGGCTTGCGCCTCCTGCTCGTGGCGCAGGCGGGCGGCCTCGGCGACGGCGCGTTCGGCTTCCTGCTCGGCTCGACGGCGCTGGCCGTCGGCCAGGTCGTGGCGGAAGCCGTCCAGGGCGCGGGCGATGGCGCCGATCTCGTCGCCGCCATCGATGCCGGGGACGGCCTCGTCGTAGCGGCCGGCCGAGAGCTTGTCGACCGAGCGGGTCAGGCCCGTCAGCGGCTTCTTGACCAGGGTGGCGCTGGCGAAGAACAGCGCGGCCAGCACGGCGGCGGTGATCACCAGGCCGCCGATGAACAGGATCTTGGCCAAGCGGTCGGCGGGACCGGTGATGGCGGCCACCGGCACGTCCATGACCAGCGCCCAGGTGGTGTTCAGGGCCGGGATCGGCACAGGGCGGATGATGCGAGCCATCGGCACGCCGTTGTCGACCACGCCCTTGATCTCGACGGCCGCGCCGCCGGCCAGGACGCTCTGCACCTGATCGGCGCCGACATCCGCGTACGATTGGGTGCGCTTGGTCTGGTCGGGATGCGCGATCCACTTGCCGGTCGGCGACAGCAGCATCACCCGGCCGCCGCCCAGCGGCTTCAGCTCGCCCAGGGTCTTGGAGACGTTGTCCAGGGCCATGTCCAGGCCGGCCACGCCGATGAACTGGCCGTGCGAGGTGACCGGATAGACCACCGAGGTCATCAGCACCGACTTGCCGGCGACGTCATAGGCATAAGGCTCGACGACCGTCGACTTCCCCGTCTGCTTGGGGACGGCGTAATAGGGCTCCTTGTACTCGTCGCCCTGGTCCAGCGGCTGGAAGATCACCTTGCCGCCATCATGCACCCAGTACGGCGAGAAGTTGCCGGCCTTGTTCGAGCCCGAGGCGGTGTTTCCGGCGAACTCGGCGTCCTTGCCGTCGAAGGCGTTCGGCTCGGCCATGTACCAGCTGCCCAGCACCATCTCCGAGGACTCGGCGTTGGGCTTGAGCATCTGGACGACAGTGGCCCGGTCGCGAAGACCAGCCTCGTGCGCCGCGCCGATCGAGACGGCCATAGACCGCGCCGTCGACTGCACCTTGCCGATGTCGGCCTGCACGCTCTGGATCGCGTCGTCGGCGACCGCGCCGGCATATCGGTTGGTCAGACCCGAGACGATCGCGCTGGTGTGCGACGACACCGCCACGGCGGCGGCGATGAGCAGGAAACCGATCGCGAGTCCCGCGACCAGGATCAGTTTCCAGGCGATGGTCAATCGACGGAACGCCGTCATTTCAAAGGTCTCCGGCCCTGAGCATGGCTGTTAACCATCTCATCGCGGCCGAATCCTAAAGCCCGCGTTAACTAGGCTGTAAGCGCGCGGATCTGCGACAATCCGCGCGCTTTTGAGGCCTGCCCTAGCGCGAAAAGCGGCTCTTCACTGGCGCATAGGTATCCCAAACCTGCCCATCGCTGACCGAGCGCAGCAGCTTGACGTATTCGGCGTGGCTCCAGGCCAGGGGCGTGGCGCTGTCGGTCCCCTCGCCCCGGGCGTAGTCGTGGGCGCTCTTGGCGCCGACGCCGTCCCAGACCTGTTCGGGGATCAAGAGACCCTCGTTGGCGAAGAGCTCCATGGCGCGGACATAGGTGTCGCGGATCTTCTTGACCGCCGCCGCGTCGGGCTTGCCCGACAGGCCGGCCAGGGCCAGTTCGTAGTGGCCGCGCTCGCCAGTGAAGATCGGCCACACCCGGCCGCGCTGGCCCGGCCGCATCTGGCCGCCCTCGCCATAGTTGGCGCCGGTCTTGGTGTCCTCGCCATAGCCGTCGACGCCGTAGCGCCGCCAGCCGGGGAACGTCCCGTTCACGCCCGGGAACTTGAAGTCGTAGCGGACGCGGTAGAGGTCATCCATCGCCTGGTCGTCGACCTTGGGCAGGCTGGCGACGATGGCCGGGTCGTCAGCGCGGCGCACGCCGTAGCGGACCAACTCCAGGAAGCCGGCGTCCAGCATCTTGTCTTCCGGCACGGCCTGCTGGCCGTTGCGCTCCTCGACCGGGCTCTTGTTGTCGGCGTCCTGGTCGCTGTTGAGGCGCAGGTAGTAGTGGCCGTCGCCGAAGCTGCCCTTGGTCGTGACCATCCGGGCCTCGACCTTGGAGGAGTAGTCGTCGGCGGTCTTGCGGTAGGTCTCGGCGCCAGCCTTGTCGCCGGCGGCCTCGGCGATGTCGCCGGCCACCACAAGGCCCGCGATCACGGCGGCCGTCGTCGAGGGCGAATAGCCGCCCTGCTCTTCCCAGCGCTCCTGCTGGGTGAACGGCGGGGTGATGGTCGAGTAGTTCCAACCCAGGTCGACCTTGCCGCCCTTGACCAGGAAGTCGGCTGCGGGTTTGAGCATCTTGCCGTAGAAGGTCTTGAGGTCGGCGTCCGACAGCCAACCCAGCTTCCACAGCTTCCAGCCCAGCATGATCGGCATGGCCGTCTGGTCTAGCTGGACGCCGACCCATTCGGGCGTGCCGTCCACGTGCGACTTCTGCAGGAACCAGCCGCCGTCGCCCTTGTTGCCAGGCGTCTTCGCGCCGACCTGCACCGTGGGCAGGTAGTGGAAGGCCGCCAGCGGCGTTTCCTTGTCGCCCAGGGCAGCCAGGGCCATGGCGCACTGATAGAAGTCGCGCGGCCAGACCGCCTTGTAGCCCGTCGAGGACTGGGTGGCGTCGACCGTGTCGCCCCAGGGGTTCGACAGCGAGGCGATCAGGGCGCCGGCGTGGGTGCGATCCTCCTGGACCTTCAGCATCAGGGCCGAGGCCTGGACCAGCTTGCCGCCGTCTTCCGAGGCGTCGCGCAGGCGCGGCAGCTCGGTCAGCGAGGCCAGGTAGTCTTCCCAGCCCACCCGCGCGCCCTCGCCGTTGAAGCGGGCCAGCACCTCCGTGTAGCCGGTCTTCAGCGTGGCGGCGGCAGTCGCGTCAGCGACCTTGGCGTCGGGGCCAAAGCCCATGGCGAAGTCGAAGGTGGCTTCCTTGACCACGGCCGGCAGCTGGCCGGTCAGGACGATCGCGCCCTTGGCCGAGGTGGTGGTCGCCTTCAGGCCCAGCAGGGCGTCATTGTCCTTCAGCACGCTGGCCGAGGCCTTGGCGAAGGGCTTGGTGCCCTTCAGGCTCAGATAGGCCTTGCCCTCGTAAGCGGTCAGGGCCGTGGCCGAGGCCGCGCCCGTATCGCCGCCGCCCGTGTTGGCCATGTGCGGCTCCAGCACCAGGGTCGGGGTCACCGGGCCCTTCAGGGCCTTGACCGTCACGCGCACGAACAGGCTGTTGCGGTCGGGATCGGTGAAGATCCGCTTCTCGATGACGAAGCGGCCCTGCTTGTCCGTCGTGGTGATCTTGTAGGCCGGCGACAGCGGCCGGCCGGCGGTGTCGACGTGCAGGTATTCGGTCTTGGAGGTCGTGTCCGCGCCCTCGACCGCCAGGCCGGTCGCGGTCTGCACGGCGATGCGCATCTGCTTGATCTGGGCCTCGTGGATCAGGCCGTACATGGTCTCGGTCAACACGCCGTCAGCGATCGAGAACCAGACCTTGGATACCGCTCCAGTCTTGCCGCCGGCCTTGTAGGCGCCGTCGACATAGGCCTCGTAGGAAGCGCCAACGCCGGTCTTGGCGGAATAGGCCCAGGTGCTGGGCGCAGCCGCATGGGCGCCGACCGCGATCATCGAAGCGGCCGAGGCCAGGGCGAGCAGTTTCAGGGTCCGCATGGCGAGAACCTCGTCAGGCTTGAAGGGAAGAAGGGGAGCGGTCCTCGACCATGAAGGTCGCGGCGGCGGCGATCGCCAAGGCGGCCGCGCCCAGGACGAGGGCGAAGATCGCCTGGCCGCCGAAGAAGGTCTTGAGCAGCAGGCCCAGCACCGTCGCGGCCAGCAGCTGCGGGATGACGATGAAGAAATTGAAGATGCCCATGTAGACGCCCATCTTCCGCGCCGGCAGCGCGCCAGCCAGGATCGAGTACGGGGCCGACAGGATCGAGCTCCAGGCGAAGCCGACGCCGACCATGCCGATCCACAGCAGGCCGGGCTGGCGGATCAGCAGGAATGACAAGAGGCCCAGCGCGCCCAGCACCAGGCAGACGGCGTGGCTCACCCGGCGGCTGGTGGCCTGGACCATCAGCGGGATGACAAGCGCCGCCAGAGCCGCGACGCCGTTATAGATGGCGAAGAGCACGCCCACCCAGTCGGCGCCGTCGTTGTAGGCCTTGGACGTCGCATCGAGGGCGCGGAAGTGGACCGTCGCCACCGCGGGCGTCGTGTAGATCCACATGGCGAACAGGCCAAACCACGAGAAGAACTGCACCACCGCCAACTGGCGCATGGTCCGCGGCATGCGGAAGAAGTCTTCCAGCACCTCCGAGAAGCCGTTGCGGGTCTTGCCCATGCGCTTGAGGCGCACGCCGACGACGCCCGCCACGCCAAACACGGCCAGCAGACCGGCCAGGACGTAGAGCTCCTTCTCCAGCTTTGCGCCCCAAACCATCAGGGCCAGGGCCAGGCCGCCCAGCAGGCCGCCCAGCGCCAAGCCGATATAGGCGTTGACCGAAGGCTCGGGGTTCTCGTGGACGCCGTGGTCGAACTCGGCGGTCTCGAAAGCTTCCAGCTGTTCGGGGCTGTATTCCTTGGTCGTGAAGACGGTCCACATCACGGCCAGCAGCAGGCCCGCGCCGCCGGCGTAGAAGGCGATCCGCACCGCGTCGGGGATCTGGCCCGCAGGGGCGGTGTTGCTCACATGGAACCAGTTGGTCAGCATCCATGGCAGGGCCGAGGCCAGCACCGCGCCCAGGCCGATGAAGAAACTCTGCATGGCATAGCCGGTGGCCCGCTGCTCGTCGGGCAGGTTGTCGCCGACGAAGGCCCGGAACGGCTCCATGGTGATGTTGATCGAGGCGTCCATCAGCCACAGCGCGCCGGCCGCCACCCAAAGCGCCGGCGCGTTGGGCATGACGAACAAAGCGAGGGTGGTGAGGATCGCGCCCCAGAAGAAGTACGGTCGGCGACGGCCCAGGCGCCCCCAGGTCTTGTCGGAGAGGTGGCCGATGATCGGCTGGACCAGCAGGCCCGTGGCCGGCGCGGCGATCCACAGGATCGCCAGGTGGTTCACGTCGACGCCCAGGGTCTGGAAGATGCGGCTGGTGTTGGCGTTCTGCAGGCCGAATCCGATCTGGATTCCGAAGAAGCCAAAGCACATGTTCCAGATCTGCAGGAAACTGAGCCTCTGCCTGGTCATCGGTCCTCCGCCCCGCTCCGACCGTCGGTTGCCTCCGACTGGTTCGCAAGTTTTTTCATAAACTGACGCGACCGGGATTTGCGCATGCGCCGTCCGGAAGCGCAACGCAAAATCCAGATCTGGTTGAGGGTGAACGCATTGGCATCGCCACGCTCGTTCCACAAAATGGCAAAGCTTGCGGACTTGTTTGCATTAGTTTTCAGATCTCTTTTCAACCCACGCGACTTGCAAAGCCCATCGAACGGCGCCTTATGGGTCTCTGAAAAATTTGCAGAAATCTTTGCAACAAAGATCCTAGGGACGAGGCGAGCGTACAGTGAGCAAGGGGGCGACGCGACTGGAGGACCTGGCCAAGCTGGCGGGGGTCTCGATCTCGACCGCGTCGCGGGCCCTTAACGACAGTCCGGCCGTCAACAAGCGCACCAAGCAGCTGATCTGGAAGCTGGCGCGCGAGATGGACTACCCCTTTCGCCGCTACATGCCCGCCGGTCCGATCGGGGCCGAGGCGACGATCGCCATCGTCACGCCGCGCCCGCAAGGCCGCGCCAGCAGCATGTCAGACCCGTTCTTCCTGGAGCTGCTGGCCGGCGTCGGCGAGGCCGCCCGCGAGCGCGGCTGCGACGTCATCCTCAGCCACATCGCCCCGACCAATTTCGAGGACCTGTCCTCGGCCATGACCACCAGCCGGGCCGAGGGCGTGATCTTCCTGGGCCAGAGCTCGCTACACGCGGCCTTCAATCGCCTGGCCGAGACCGAGAACCGTTTCGTGGTCTGGGGCGCGCAGCTGCCGGACCAGAACTACTGCTCGGTCGGCTCGGACAACGTGATGGGCGGCCGCCGCGCCACGCTCCACCTGCAGCGCCTGGGCCGCAAGCGCATCGTCTTCCTGGGCGACACCGAAGCGCCCGAGGCCATGCAGCGCCATCGCGGCTATCTCGACGCGCTGGAGCACGCCAAGCTGGGCGTCGATCCGGATCTCATCGTCCCCGCCCACTTCGAGGTGGAAAGCGCCGAGGCTGCCATCGACAGCCTGATCCACCACGACGTGAAGTTCGACGGCGTCGTCGCCGCATCCGACCTGATCGCGCTGGGGGCCATGCGGGCGCTCAAGCATGCGGGTCTCTCCGTACCCGGCGACGTCTCGGTCATGGGCTTCGACAATGTGCCGTTCAGCCGCTACGCCAGCCCGGCGCTCTCGACCATCGCCCAGGACACTCACAAGGCCGGCCGGCTCATGGTGTCCAAGCTGCTGGACAGCGGCGAACGGGCGAGCCGGTCCGAGCGCGTGCCGACGGATTTGATCATCCGGGAAAGTTGCGGCGGGTGAAGCAGAGCTACTCGCCCTCGATGATCTGGGCCGCCAGCCTCCTGCTGGTCTGGATCCTCGTCGCGACCGCCCTGCATCAGCCGATCTGGGTCCAGCAGCACTCGCGCGACCTCATGACGTTCGGGGCCATCAAGGGCGCGGACTTCTCGGCGGCCGAGGCGTGGCGGCTGGTCGCCTCGCAATGGCTGCACGTCAAGCCGCCGCACATGCTGCTGAATGTGGTGATCATCGGCGGCGTCGGCCTGGCGGCCGAGAAGCGGCTCGGCCACGCCCTCCCCGCCATCGTCGGCCTGGCCGGCGGAACGCTGGGCCAGCTGGCGGCCGTCATGACCGAGCCTCAAGCCTTCATCTCCGGCGCCTCGCAGGCCTATCTGGCGCTGTGCGGCCTGGCGATCGTCACCGACCGTATCGAGCACCGCTGGCTGGCCTGGATCGGCCTGGCCATCGCGCTGGTCCTGGACGTCTTCGTCAGCGGCCACGGCATGGTGAAGCCGGGCCATCTCGCGGGCTTGGCCGTCGGCCTCGCAGCCGGCGGCCTGCTGCGCCTGAAGCGTTAGGCCCGGCGCGCGATCAGACCCGCACACGGCGGCATCTCGCCCTCGCCGCCCAGATTGACGCCGTCGACCAGCGTCCAGCCTTCCGGCAGCGACCACGTCGCCGTCTCGAAGCCCAGGTTGAAGGCCAGCAGCACCGCGTCCGCCCCCTCCCCGCGCTGGAAGATCAACAGCGGGCTGTTGGTCTCGACGAAGCTGATCGCGCCGGTGCGCAGGGCGGCGAACGCCTTGCGCAGGCCGATCAGGCGGCGGGCGACATGCAGGGTCGAGGCTGGGTCGGCCTCCTGCGCATCGACCGCCAGCGGCAGGTGCTCGGGATCGACCGGCAGCCAGGGCTCGACGGGTGAGAAGCCGGCGTTGACCGCGCCCGACACCCACGGCATCGGCGTGCGGGCGCCGTCGCGGCCCAGGGTGTGGGGCCAGTTGGCGATGGCTTCGGGGTCCTGCAAGCGCTCGAACGGGACATTGGCCTGGGGCAGGCCCAGCTCCTCGCCCTGATAGACAAAGACATTGCCGCGCAGGCCCATCAGCAGCAGCAGGCACATCTCGGCGAAGGCCTTGCGGTCGCGGCCCTCGGCCCAGCGCGAGACGGCGCGCGGGGCGTCGTGGTTGGAGAAGGTCCAGGACGGCCAGCCCTCGCCCGCTTCGCCCGGCCACATGGCCGCGCCCTGCGGGATCATCGCCGCCGCCAGCTTCTCGGCATAGAGATAGAGGAAGCCATAGGCGCTGTTCAGGCGATCGTTGCCAGCGGTGAACAGCTTCATCTCGCGGTCGGCGTGGTCACCGCCGACCTCGGCCACCGAGAACCGGCCGCCGGCCGCATCGGTCAGCGCCCGCAGACGGCTGAGGAACTTCGGGATGTCGGCGTGGCTCTGGTTGTTGATCTTGTCCTGGAAGTCGAACGGCCGCGTGCGCTTGCCGCCCGGCGGCAGCGGCGGGTTATCCGTGAACTTCGGATCGTGCATCGAGAAGTTGATGGCGTCGAAGCGGAAGCCGTCCACACCCTTGTCGACCCAGAACTGGGTGACGGCCAGCAGGGCTTCCTGCACCGCCGGATTGTGCAGGTTCAGCTGCGGCTGGCTGCTGAGGAAGTTGTGCATGTAGTACTGGCCGCGGCGGGCGTCCCAGGTCCAGGCCGGGCCGCCGAACACCGACTGCCAGTTGCTGGGCGGGCTGCCGTCGATCTTGGCGTCGGCCCAGACGAACCAGTCGGCCTTGGCGTTGTCGCGGCTCTGGCGGCTTTCCGTAAACCAGGGGTGCTCGTCCGAGGTATGCGAGAAGACCAGGTCAATGATGATCTTGAGGCTCAGGTCGTGGGCCTTGGCGATCATGACATCGAAGTCAGCGATCGTGCCGAAGATCGGATCCACGTCGCGATAGTCCGAGACGTCGTAGCCGAAGTCCTTCATCGGCGAGGTGAAGAACGGCGACAGCCACACCCCATCGACGCCCAGCGAGGCGATGTGGTCGAGATGCTTGGTGACGCCCGGCAGGTCGCCGACGCCATCGCCGTTCGAGTCGGCGAAGCTGCGCGGATAGACCTGATAGATGACCGCGCCGCGCCACCATTCGGTGCTCATCGACGTCTCCGCATCGGGGCGAACCAGAACCTGCACTGTCACTATCGTCCCTCGGAAACGCAAATCATGTAGTCGAGCGGCTTCAGCTCGATCGAATAGCTGCCGGGCGCGGCGACCGTTCCGGCGCATGCGCCGTGTAGCGCCCGCCAGGCGACGGAAGATGTCTCGACCGGAATATTGGCCTTCAACGGCTGGTCGCCGGTGTTGAAGACGGCCAGCACCTCGGTCTTGTCCAGAATGCGCGAGAAGGCCAGCAGGCCCGGCTTTTCGGATGCGACGCGGGTCACCTGGCGACCATCGCGCAGGGCCGGCGTGCCGACGCGCAGCTTGGCCAGCTTGGCGATCCGGCCATAGAGCACGCCGTCGGTCGTGAACGCCGACCTCGCCCCCTTGGCGTTCGAGCCGACCAGGCGGTTGTCGTTGTAGCTGGCGACCTGGCTGAGGAACATATCCTCGCGCGCTTCAGAGTAGTCGCCGTCGCCGGTGAAGCCCTGCTCGTCGCCGTAATAGACGGTGGGCACGCCGCGCGCGGTCAGCATCAGGGCGTTGGCCAGGGTGACGCGCGCAAGCAGTTCGTCGTCGCCGATGGCCGGCTTGTCCTTAAGCGCGAACCAGCCGATCCGGCCCATGTCGTGATTGCCCAGGAAGGTCGGCAACTGCCGCGCGGTCGCTTCGCCGCCCTCGTAGACGCTGTCCGCGGCGAAGACGCGGGCCAAGCGGTCGGTTCCGGTGCGCCCCAGGGCGACATCGGTCGCCGCCGACTGGAAGGCGAAGTCCAGAACCGCCGGCAGCTTGTCGACCTTGGTGTGGCTGGCCAGGATCGCCGGATCGGGATCGAACACCTCGCCGAAGATATGGAAGTTCGGGATGCCCCGGGCCTTGGCGCGCGTCAGCATGGCCGGGACGAAGGCTTGCCAGAACTGCGGGTTCACGTGACGGGCGGTGTCGATGCGGAAGCCGTCGACCCCAAAGTCGTCGATCCACTTCCCGTAGACCTCGATGAAGCCTGCGACCACGCGCGGGTTCTCGGTGAAGACGTCGTCCAACGTGGCGAAGTCGCCCAGCAGCGAGCTCTCGCCCGCGAAGGTGCTGTCACCCCGGTTGTGGTAGTAGATCGGGTCGTTCAGCCAGTCCGGCTTCTTGACGTGCTCCTGCCCGGGCGGGACGTAGGGCGTATAGGCCCAGGTCGGCGCCTTGAGCTTGGTGAAGTCCTTGCCGTCAAAGCCGTCGTTGATCGGCGCTCCGACGAGGCCGCCCTGGCGGACATAAGGATAGTCCGCGACACTGCGATAGGCGCAGCGGCCGTCCGGACATTCCTTGTACTGGATGACGTCGGCCGTGTGGTTCACGACGATGTCCATATAGACCTTCAGCCCACGCGCATGCGCCGCGTCGACCAGGGCCTTGAAGTCGGCCTTGGTCCCGAAGTGCGGATCGACGTCGGTGAAGTCGGTGATCCAGTAGCCATGATGCGCCGCCGACTCGTGACCGGGCGGGCCCTGCACCGCGCGGTTCTTGAAGATCGGCGCCAGCCACACGGCCGTCGCCCCCAGGCCCTGGATGTAGTCCAGCCGCCGGGTCACGCCCTTCAGGTCGCCACCATGGTAGAAGCCGGCCCGCGTCGGGTCGAAGCCGTCAACCAGCGGACCGCCCTTCAGACCCCCGTGGTCATTGGTCGCGTCGCCATTCTCGAAGCGATCGGGCAGGACGAAATAGATCACTTCGTCCTGGGGCTTGCGCAGGCGGTATGAGTCGGGAGCAGCGGACACGGCCTTCGCCAGCGCGCTCAAGGCCGCAACGGCCAGCAGCGTTCGTCGCCAAGGCGTCAAGGCCGACATCGCTCCCTCCCTCTCGCGGCGGATCGCAACCGCCACTGCAATTATTTGCAAGAATTTGCAGAAGCGGCGTGAACCTGTCAATCCGTTCAATTGATGGGATTTGCAGGCCTCTTGCAGCCAATTCACCCCACGGAAGTGGCGCAAAGAAGCCACACAGCACCCCATTCCAGCGCCATTTCACCGTACCCGATGCTGGATTTGCAATTTTTTGGGTTGATTACAGCGCGTTAATTTGCGGTAGTTTGCAGCAACGGCCCGATCGCAAGTTTGCAAGAGCGCAGAGCCGGACAGGGAGGGAGCTTCTATGAACACCCAATTTTCGCGTCGTCGTGCGTGGCTGATGGCGGGTAGCGCCACCGGCCTGGCGCTGGCGTTCGCCGTGGCCGGCTCGGCCCAGGCCCAGACCACCGCTGCTCAGGATGACAGCAAGGTCGAAGAGATCGTCGTCACCGGCATCCGTCGCGGCATCGAAGGCGCCATCTCGCTGAAGAAGAGCTCGACGTCGATCGTCGAAGCCGTCTCGGCAGAAGACATCGGCAAGCTGCCGGACGTGTCGATCGCCGAATCGATCGCCCGCCTGCCCGGCCTGACCGCCCAGCGCCTGGACGGCCGCGGGCAAGTCATCTCGATCCGCGGCCTGGCCCCGGACTTCACCACCGCCCTGCTGAACGGCCGCGAGCAGGTCTCGACCGGCGACAACCGGGGCGTCGAGTTCGACCAGTATCCGTCGGAACTGCTGAGCGCCGTCGTGGTCTACAAGACCCCGGACGCCGGCCTGATCGGCCAGGGCCTGGCCGGCACCGCCGACATGCGCACCGTCCGCCCGCTGGCCTTCGGCAAGCGCGCCCTGGCCATCGGCGCCCGCTACGAGTGGAACGACATCGGCGCCCTGAACGCCGGCACCAAGGCCCACGGCAACCGCCTGTCGATCTCGTACATCGACCAGTTCATGGACGGTAAGCTGGGCCTGGCGCTCGGCTACGCCCACATGGAGTCGCCCTATCAGGCCGAGCGTTGGAACGCGTGGGGCTATCCCACCGACGCCTCGGGCAACCTGGTGATCGGCGGCGCCAAGCCGTACGTACAGTCCAGCATGCTCAAGCGCGACGGCGTGATCGGCGTCTTGGAGATCGCGCCCACCGACACCTACACCTCGTCGCTGGACGTCTTCTATTCGAAGTTCAAGAACCATCAGATCCAGCGCGGCATCGAACTGCCGCTGGTCTGGGGCGGCGTGCCGCTGACCGGCGCCCAGGCCTCGGGCGGCTTCGTCAACAGCGGGACGTTCAACGGCGTCAAGGGCGTGGTCCGCAACGACGGCAACGACCGCAACGCCACCATCAAGTCGGTCGGCTGGAACAACAAGTTCAACGTCGGCGACGACTGGACCCTGGTCAGCGACCTGTCCTGGTCGAAGGTCGACCGCACCGACCAGGTCGTCGAGAGCTATTCGGGCACCGGCCGCTCGGGCGTCGGCGCCACCGACAACATGACGTTCACGATGAACGACGACGGCGTGGCGATCTTCAAGTCGACCCTGAACTACGCCGATCCGAACGTGATCAAGCTGACCAGCCCGCAAGGCTGGGGCGGCGACATCATCACCGGCGGCCAGGACGGCTATCTGAACCAGCCGCATATCCAGGACGAGCTGAAGGCCGCCCGCTTCTCGGCCATCAAGACACTGGACGACGGCCTGTCGAGCTTCGAGGTCGGCTTCAACTACAGCGAACGCACCAAGGGCCTGGTCAACGACGAATGGTTCCTGCGCGTGAAGGGCTCGCCGGCCAGCGTCGCGATCCCCTCGTCGGCCATCGTCGGCACCACCTCTCTGGCCTTCATCGGCATCGCCGGCATGGTCAGCTACGACCCGTTCGCCCTGATCAAGAACGGCACGTACGACCTGGTCCGCAACCCCAACGCCGACGTGCTGGTCAAGAGCTGGGACGTCGAGGAGAAGGTCGCGATCGGCTACGTGAAGGCCAATATCGACGCGGCCGTCGGCAGCGTGCCGGTCACCGGCAACTTCGGCTTCCAGATCGTCAACACCGACCAGAGCTCGACCGCCCTGGGCGCCAGCGGCACCGGTACGGGCGTCACCCGCACCAACCTGGCGGGCGGCAAGACCTACACCGACTTCCTGCCCAGCATGAACCTGCAGTTCCACCTGCCGGCCGAGCAGACCCTGCGCTTCGCGGTCGCCCGCACCCTGGCCCGTCCGCGGATGGACCAGATGCGCGCGTCCAAGACCTTCAGCTACGATCCCAGCAAGGCCGGCAACAGCAACATCAACTTCTCGCCGTGGAGCGGTTCGGGCGGCAATCCGGAGCTCGAGCCCTGGCGCGCCGACGCCTATGACGTGTCGTACGAAAAGTACTTCGGCCGTCAGGCCTACGTCTCGCTGGCCGCCTTCTACAAGGACCTGAAGACCTACGTGTACGACCAGAGCGTCGTGTTCGACTTCACGGGCTTCCCGACCAACGGCGGCCCGGCCCCGGCCACGCGCCTGGGCTTGGTCACCACGCCGCAGAACGGCAATGGCGGCAATGTGAAGGGCGTCGAATTCGCCGCCTCGATCCCGGGCGCGCTGTTCACCGACGTGCTGGACGGCTTCGGCGCCACCTTCAGCGCCTCGTACACCGACAGCTCGATCCAGCCGAACCCGGGCGACCCGACCCAGCCGATGCCCGGCCTGTCGAAGAAGGTCGCCAACCTGACCGTCTATTACGAGAAGAACGGCTTCTCGTTCCGCGTCAGCGACCGCTATCGCTCCAAGTTCCTGGGCGAGGTCACGGGCTTTGGCAACGGCCGCAACTACCGGATGGTCAAGGGCGAGTCCGTCGTCGACAGCCAGATCGGCTACACCTTCGAAAAGGGTCCGATGGAAGGCCTCTCGGTCCTGGCCCAGGTCAACAACCTGACCAACGAGCCCTTCGTCACCTTCCAGAACAACGACCCGCGTCAGGTCATCGACTACCAGAACTACGGTCGCACCTACCTCGTCGGCCTGAACTACAAGTTCTAACCGACACCACCTTCCCCAAAGCCTATAGCGCCCCTGTCGGCCCTGCCCGACAGGGGCTCTTTTTTGACTTCTACGCTGGTTTTCAAGCTCTCTTTAGGATTGCGCCCGATAGTGCCGCTCATCTGGGGGAGCGCGCGATCATGCTGACCAAGTCCATCCGTCTGGCCGTCCTGCTGGCGAGCGCCGCTGCTGGCTTGAGCGCCTGCGCCACCCGCGAAGAGGTCGCCGCCCTGCGCCAGCCGGCCCTGCCGCCGGTCGCCGTGGCCAAGGCCTCCCCGGCCCGCGCCTTCTATCGCAACGTCGCCGTCCAAGCCGTCGAAGGGGCGCCTGAGTTCCGCTGGTTCGATGGCGGCGCCGTCGTCACCACCCGCCCGACCCGCGTCCAGGTCGTCGAGAGCCTGAACGATCACCTGCGCCATGCCGAGATGCTGGCGCCCTCGCGCCTCGACGCCGAGTACATGCTCTACACGACGTTCGAAGAGCTGCGCGGCCCCAACGTCTGGTGGGGAACCGACAAGCTGGCCTCGGCCCGCGTGACCTTCCGCCTGGTGCGCTGGCGCACGGGCGAGGTGGTGCGCGAGAAGACGCTGGAAGCCTCCTACGAAGCGCGCTGGACCGGCATCACCCCCGACATGACCCGCGCCGCCATCGCCGGTCCGCTGGGCGTCTCGCGCGACCGCGTGCTGGCCCTGCCCGGCGGCGCCATCGGCGGCATCGCCCTGGGCTACTACGTCAACCAGAACCTGATCGTCTCGATCTACGACGCGCCCTATGCCGGCCTGGTCGGCGCGGCCCAGGCCGCCGCCATCGGCGGCCCAAGCCGTCTAGGCCCCGGCTTCGACGCCGCCTTCAACACCGCCCTGGCCGTCGGCACGGCCTCTGGCCGCTTCCAGGACCTGGAGGCCATGCTGGCCGGCGGCGTGATCAGCGCAGCCGGCGCCGCAGCCGGTCCCGTCCCCGCCACCCGCGAGATGTCGCAGCTGGGCGAGGTCACCACCGCCTTCAACGGCCGCGATCGCCGCCTGGCCGCCACGCGCGGCCTGATGGACCTGGCCTTCGACCTCTTCATGAACGAGCTCAGCCACGACGGCTCGGTGGTCTACAAGACCGCCGTCTCGTGCCGCGCCCTCAATGGCGACAGCGGCCGCGGCCCCTACCTGGCCGAGACCGCCGGCGCCTACGCCGTCGACTGCCCCGGCGCGCGCTACAACGACGCCAAGACCACCAAGGCCTTCCCGAGCCAGTTCTAGGGTTTCGGCGCCTCGGCCGCCTCGACGGCCGGCGCACAGACGCGGGTCACCTTCAGCGATCCGCCGCCTGGCCGGGTCTTGTCCAGATCAAGGTCGATGGTGCGTTCGCATCCTTCGTTCAGCGCCTTGATCGCCTGAGCCAAGGTGACGGGATCGACGGCCATGCCGGCGCAGCCACACAGGCAGACAGCCAGCAGCAGGCCCGCCATCGGGCCGATGACGTGCTTCATGGGATGGGTCCTTGGATTGGTAAGCCCGGAGTTCGCCGGGCGCGATTTCGGGCTGGATCCAGAACGGCGGACCGCCTCAGGCCTCGCCTCGATACAGTGCGGCTTCGCCCGCGCGACGACGTGTAAGCCCCGCCAACACGACGCCCTTTTGTTTATTCCAAAGCCTGAACTGATTGGCCGCACCGACAAAATCGCCGGCCTTATGCAGCCTTAGCAACGTGGAGTCGCCGAAGCCCTCGGCGATGCCGTCGCCGTCGTCATCAAGGCCGACATTGTATGCGAACGACACCATGGCGTCGAACTGGGCCTGGGTTGTTGGACGAGAGCGCAGCAGCCACTGGACTCCCGCGGCGAACCTCGCCAAGTCGCGGTCGAAGCGCGCATCCGCCTGGACCTGGGTCCAGGTCATGCCCGCCTTGATATCCGGTCCTGTCGCACCCCAGCCCAGCGTCCAGACGTCATTGGGCGTCGGCTTGAACGCCTTCAGGCGGCATTTCTCGAAGCCCTTGATGAAGGCGATACAACGGGGGCTAGGCGTCATGAGGATACCTCCGGACGACCGGCGCCTGGCGGTGCAGGTTGGCGAGCATAACCAGCGCCACCCAAGCCAGGGCCAGCAGCAGCATGGTCTCACGCGGGGTCGCGTGGACGCCGGTCCGCACAATTGACAGCGCGGCGACGCCGCAGATAACCGACAGCGCCAGGATAGACGCCCAGACGACGCCAGGCGCGCTGCACCAGCTGGCGAACGCCGGCTTGAGCATGTAGGCGCGGATCGCCAGCCAGCCGCTGGCCAGGGTCGCCGCGGTGACGGCGACGAGGTCCATCCGATTCATCGACCGCTCCCGGCCTGCTCGACAGCCTGTTCGGCCCATCTCAGGGCCTTGGGGAAGAGCAGCGGCAGCAGCTCCCAGCCGAAGACGCCGAACGCGAACGCCACCAGCCCGGCGTCGCGTAGCGAAGCCCATGGGATGAGCGCCGCAACGCGGCCTGCGAAGACGTGGGTCAGCAAGAGGCCCGACAGCAGCGCGCAGGCGACGTTCAGGATCAGCCAGTTCACGTCCTTGCGGGTGAGCTGGCCGCCCGATCGCGTCTTGATCGCGAACAAGTACAGGCCGTAGAGGCCCGCGCCCCCGGCGGCCATGCCGTATCGCCCGAGCAAGTCGGGGTCTCTCCAGGGCATACGCAGGCCCCTCCTTTTAAGCGTGATGATGTTGGAAGCGGGTCGCACCCCGCGTGTCGTGCGACCCGCAAACCAGGTCGGCTAAGCGGCGGACCAAGAAGGTCCACGCGGTCTTTTGGCTTGGCGCTGCGGGGCACCGTCAACGGGCAGGACTAGCCGCCGATTCCAAAAACTCTCCACATATCAACGCCGCTGACTATGGAAAAATAAGCGTTTGGAAGATCTTTTGACGTGACCCCCTGAAACTCCTCCAAAAATAACTAGAGTCCGCCCCAGGAAAGGGACGGACGAATGAAACGATCACGGTTCACGGAAGAACAGATCATCGGAATCTTGCGGGAGCAGGAGGCGGGC
>JAEXJH010000568.1 GCA_023445955.1 Pseudomonadota bacterium | reverse complement strand
GGTCCAGCCTGCACCACCCTGCGCAAGATGGTGACCTTCGATCTGCAGCCGGGCCGCTATGTCGTGCAGATCTCGGCCAATGCCGAGCCGACCCTGCCGATCATGATCGCGCCCCAAAACCCTGTGCTCAAGCCCTGACATGAGCCTGGGGGCGGCGAGCAAGGTGTTGGGAGCGATCGCCGCCCTGTGCCTGGCCGCCGCCTTCACGCCGGGACTGGCCGAGCGCTCCGCCTCGGATATCCGAGTCGAGCTGGGGCGGCGGCTGTTCTACGACGCCGACCTCTCCGTCGACGGGACCATGGCCTGCGCCACCTGCCACGAGCAACATCACGGCTTCACGGACGGCAATGCCACCCACCCGGGCGTCCACGGCGATCCGGGCCGGCGCAACGTCCAGACCCTGGCCAATGTCGGGACCTTCGCCAGCCTGACCTGGGGCGATCCGCGTGTCCGAAAGCTGGAAGACCAGGCCCTGATCCCGATCGCCGGCAAGACCCCGGTCGAGATGGGCTTCGGCGGGCAGGAGAAGGTGCTGGAAGACCGCATCGGCGGCCGCGCCTGCTATCGCAAGCTGTTCGCCGCGGCCTTCCCAGGCGAGGTGGTCAGCATGGGGACGATCACCCAGGCTCTGGCGGCATTCCAGCGGACGATGGTCTCGCGCGACGCGCCGTATGATCGGAAGATGCGCGGCGAGGCTGTCGATACGTCGATCGAGGCCAGGCGCGGCGAGAAGCTGTTCTTCGGCAAGGCCGGATGCTCGAGCTGCCACGCCGCGCCGGACTTCACGGATGCGACCGGCCCCAACGCCTTCCACCGGATCGACCTGCCGTTCTCCGGCGACCAGGGGCTGGGTGAGATCACGGGCAAGCCCAGCGACAACGCCCGCTTCCGTACGCCGTCGCTACGCAACGTGGCGATCAGCGCGCCCTATCTGCACGACGGCTCGGCGCGGACCCTGCCCGGCGCGATCCGCAGACACCGCGACGCGATGCGGCTCAAGGATGGCGAGGTCGAGGACCTGGTCGCATTCCTGCGCACCCTGACTGACGACCGTTTCGTCGCCGATCCGCGCTTTTCGCTGCCCAAGACCTCGTGCGAGACGGCTGCGGCCGCGCTCTAGAGCACCGCCCTCACTGCGGCGATGATGCCGACCCACAGGCCGACAGCCGCGGCGATCGCGAAGAGCCGGCCCCAGGCGAGGCGGCGGACGGGTTGGGTCGCGTGAACAGCCCGATCGTAGGAGATATAGGCCATGGTTTCCTCCACGCCCCTCTGACGGGAGCTGACGCCATGGTCACGCTCCCAACGGTTAAGGCGGGCTTAAGCCCTGGGGTCGTCGATCTCGCGCTCGATCTTCTCGGGATCCGGCATGTCGACATTGGCTGGCCAGTGCTCGGCCTGGCTGCGACCCGATCCGCTGTCTGTGTGGCGGATCACCTCGCCGACATCGAGGCCCTCAGCCTGCGCAGCCACGGACTGGCCCAGCTGGAACTCGACATGCTCGGGATAGAAGGCCACGCGATTGCCGATCTGGCCGACTGACGGGAACGGGTCCTCGTAGGACCAGACGGCATTCTCGATGACGTTGGCGTCGCGATAGATGGTAAAGTAGCTGGCGTCGCCCTTGTAGGGGCAGTGGGTCACCTTGTCGGTCCGGCGCAGGAACAGCATGCGCACGTCGTCGCGCGGGAAGTAGTAGACCGGCGGATAGCTGGCCTCCCTCAGCACCAGGACATCGTCGCTGTCGGCGATCTCATGGCCCTCGAACAGGACCCGCACGGTGGTCGGGGCGCGTTCGATCGTGATGGGGTGACTTTCGTCGGGGATCTTCATCTTCGGCTCCCGCCTAAAAGGCTGGTACGCAAATCGCGGCTCACCAAGCAAACGCACAGGGCGATGGCCAAGCTCCGAAGCAAACATGGGTCCGTTTACGTCAGCGGCAAGTCGT
Source organism: Pseudomonadota bacterium (assembly GCA_023445955.1). Taxonomy (GTDB): domain Bacteria; phylum Pseudomonadota; class Alphaproteobacteria; order Caulobacterales; family Caulobacteraceae; genus Caulobacter. The sequence continues at coordinate 2,893 of JAEXJH010000568.1, read as the reverse complement.
TGCTTGTGAAACCGCCGGCCGCGTGATCATCTCCCCGCCAAATTGGGGTCGATGGGGATGATTTGACCGGGGGGTCGAGTTCCCGTCTCTCGTCACGTTTCAAGGCTAGCGTATGAATATCGTTATCGCCGCGGGCATCCTGGTCACGCTCGTGACCGGCATTCCCGTCATGGTCCAGCTGCTGCGGGGACACCCGCGCGGCCTGATCATCTGCTTCCTGGCCGAGATGTGGGAGCGCTTCTCCTACTACGGCATGAGAGCGATCCTGATCTTCTACCTGACCCAGCACTTCCTGTTCGATCCGAAGGCCGCCTCGGCCCACTACGGCTCCTACACGTCGCTGGTCTATCTTCTGCCGCTGATCGGCGGTTTCCTGGCCGACAAGTGGCTGGGCACGCGCAAGGCCGTGGCGTTCGGCGCGATCCTGCTGGTGGCCGGTCACCTGACCATGGCCATCGAGGGCAAGCCCGCCGTCCAGACCCTGACCTACCAGGGCGCGACCTATGAATTCCAGGCCGAGGGCCGCGGCCAGGATCGCCAGGCCCGGCTGCTGGTGGCCGGCAAGCCCTATGAGCTGGCCGCGACCAAGGCCGGCGACTTCGAGATCAAGGGCCTGCCCGCCGACGCACCCTTGCCCGCGGTGCTGCCCAAGGCGGACTACAAGCTGGACGTGACCGGTCGTGATCCTGTCTATCTCAACATCTTCTGGCTGGCGCTGTCGCTGATCATCCTGGGCGTCGGCTTCCTGAAGCCGAACATCTCGACGATCGTCGGGCAGCTCTATCCGCAGGGCGATCCGCGCCGTGATCCAGGCTTCACCCTCTACTACTACGGCATCAATCTCGGCTCGTTCTGGGCGTCGCTGCTGTGCGGCCTGCTGGGCGTGAATGTTGGCTGGTGGGCGGGCTTCGGTCTGGCCGGCGTGGGCATGCTGGCCGGCTTCATCGTCTTCGTGCTGGGCAAGCCCTGGCTGATGGGCCGGGCCGAGCCGCCGAACCCCGCCGTCCTGAAGGAAAAGGTGCTGGGGCCGATCAACCGCGAGATCGCCATCTACGCGACCTCGCTGCTGGGCCTGATCGGGATCTTCTTCATGGTCCAGAACAACACGATCGTCGGGTTCACCCTCAACATCGGCATCCTGGCCTCGCTCGGCTATATCGGCTGGTTCATGGCCACCAAATGCGCCCGCGAGGAGCGCGAGCGGCTGGGCCTGGCCGTGTTCCTGGTCTTCGGGGCGGTGGTGTTCTGGACCCTGTTCGAACAGGCCGGTTCGTCCCTCAGCCTGTTTGCGGCCACCAACGTCCAGCTGGACCTGGTGAGCGCGCCCGTCCAGCTGTTCAACGGCGCGATCACCCTGGCCACCGAAGGGCAGCTGAAGGCCGCCGGCATCGACCAAGCCTCGACCTTCTGGGTCAACACCGCCTTCAACGCGCCGCAGACCCAGGCGCTGAACGCCGGCTGGATCCTGATCTTCGCGCCGGTCTTCGCGGGCCTTTGGACGTTCCTGGGCCGCCGCGGCAAGGATCCGAACCCGGTCCTGAAGTTCGGCCTGGCGCTGATCCAGGTCGGCGCCGGCTTCCTGCTGCTGCAGTGGGGATCGACGTTCGCGGACGGCGCTTTCCGCATGCCGCTGGTGTTCCTGGTCCTGATGTACATGCTCCACACCACCGGCGAGATGTGCATGTCGCCCGTGGGCCTGTCGCAGATGACCAAGCTGTCGCCGGTGTCGGTGGTGTCGTTCATGATGGCCGTCTGGTTCCTGGCCCTGGCCATCGCCCAATGGGTCGGCGGCAAGATCGCCGGCCTGACGGCGACCGAGACCGTCGGCGGCCAGGTGCTGGACCCCGGCGCGGCCATGGCGGCCTCGCTGAAGGTGTTCAACATCATCGGCCTCGTGTCGGTGGTGATCGGTATCGGCTTCCTGGCCCTGTCGCCGATCCTGCGGAAATGGTCGCACGGCGCCGACGACGCCGATCACCATGCGCCGGTCGACACCGCCACGGCGAACTGACCGAAAGGAACGAAGGGCCCCAGCATGGACTGGGGCCCTTCTCACGAGGCGCGGAGGGGCCGCGCCTCGACCCCAGGTGGGACCGTCCTGCGCGGTGGCTCAAACCCCGCAGTCCGTTTCCGCTCCTACCCGAAGCTCGTCGGTGAAATCTGGGGCCAAGGTGGCGCTGGCCGGGGGCTTAAGTGAAGTTACAAGCCCGACAGGTGGATTAAACCTTTGCAAGGTTGCGCCTGCGCCTTGTCGCCCATAGGTCCGTGACCGGACGGAGGGCCTGATGACCGATCTCGTAAAGCCGCTGACGACCGCTGACCTTGCCGGCCCGGACGGCGAGGCTCTGCTGGCGCTGAACAACGCCCACGCCGTCGAGCTCTCCTGGCTGGAGCCCGAAAAGCTGGCCCATCTGGTCGCGCAGGCCTTCGTCGCCCGCCGCGTGGGCGCAGCCGACGCCCTGCTGCTGACCTTCGACCAGGCGGCCGACTATGACAGCGTCAACTATCTGTGGTTCCGCGAGCGCTATCGCGCCTTTGTCTATGTCGACCGCGTGGTGGTCGCCGACAGCGCGCGGGGCAGGGGCCTGGCGCGGGCGCTCTATGACGACCTGTTCGTTGCGGCCAAGGCGGCTGGGCACGAGCGCATCGTGTGCGAGGTCAATTCCGATCCGCCCAACCCGGCGTCCGACAAGTTCCACGCCGCGCTGGGGTTCGTGACCGTGGGGACGGCGGCGATCCATGGCGGGAAGAAGACGGTGACATATCTGGAGCGCCCCCTCTAATCCGTTCTTCCCGGCGAAAGCCGGGATCCAGATCGTAAGGCTGTGAGGCGCATGCAGAAACGCCCGCGAATCTGACCGGATCGCGGGCGCTCTTGCATCTGGACCCCGGC
>JAEXJH010000567.1 GCA_023445955.1 Pseudomonadota bacterium | reverse complement strand
GGCATGACCGGCTACGTGCTGCGCGACAAGGAGCTGGTGGACCGCGCCCTGAACGGCACGAAGCACGACGGCAAGGCCGGCTTCCTGCGCCAGGTCGATCTCTTGTTCTCGCCGGACGGCTACTATGCCGAGGGGCCGTACTATCAGCGCTACGCCCTGGCGCCGTTCATCATCTTCGCCCGCGCGATCCAGCAGAACGATCCGGCGCGCGGCGTCTTCAAACGGCGCAACGGCGTGCTGCTGAAGGCTGTGGATGCAGTGATCCAGTCGTCCTACGCGGGCAAGCTTTTCCCCATCAATGACGCCATGCCCGACAAAGGCCTCGACACCGAAGAGATCGTCACCGGCGTCGCCGTTGCCTATTCGCAGACCAAGGATCCAGGCCTGCTGACCATCGCCAAGGAGCAGGGCCGCACCCTGCTGTCGCCCGACGGCCTGGCCATCGCGCAAGGCGTCGCGGCCGGCGGCGCCAAGCCCTTCGACTTCCGCTCCATGGAGCTGCGCGACGGTCCGAACGGCGATCTCGGCGACCTGGTGTTCCTGCGCCGCGGCGGCGCCAATGGCCAGGCGCTGGTGATGAAGAACACCCAGCAGGGCCAGGGTCACGGCCACTTCGACCGACTGAACTGGCTGTTCTACGACAACGGCCAGCCGGTGGTGCGCGACTACGGCGCCGCCCGCTTCCTGAACGTCGAGGCCAAGGGCGGCGGCGGCTATCTGGACGAGAACGACAGCTGGGCCATGCAGACCGTGGCCCACAACACGCTGGTGGTGAACGGCAAGAGCCAGTTCGGCGCCGACTGGCGCGTGGGCGAGGAGCGTCCGACCCAGCCGCTATTCTACCAGGCGGGCGAGGGGCTGCAGATCGCTTCGGCCCGGATCGACAAGGCGTATGACGGCGTCGTCCTGACCCGCACCCTGGCCATGGTCGAGCATCCGGACCTGGCCTATCCGGTGGTCATCGACCTGTTCCAGGCCAAGGGCGGCAAGGCGGGCGACTACGACCTGCCGCTGCATTTCAACGGCCACATCATCACGGCCTTCGACGCCGAGCACTCGGTCCGTGAGCGGCCAGTGCTGGGCCAGGATTTCGGCTACCAGCACCTGTGGGTCGATGCGGTCTCGCCGCCGTCGGACAAGGCGCGCAGCCTGACATGGCTGCTGGGGCGGCGGTTCTACACCTACCACTTCGGCGCTTCGGCCCCGATCAGCGCCTTGCTGGTCGAGAGCGGCGCCAATGACCCCAGCTTCAACCTGCGGCGCGAGCCGGCCTTGATCCAACGTATGCAGGGCCAGGCCGACGCCAGCTTCTTCTCGGTGCTGGAGCCGCATGGCGCCTATGACCCCACCGCCGAGACGGTGTCGGGCGCGACCAGCCAGATCCGCGACATCGCCCGCCTGCGCGGCGCGGACGCCGAGGTGATCGTGCTGACGCTCGCCAGCGGCCGCAAGCTGGCTCTGGGCGTGGCCGACGACGCTTCCAAGACCGCCGCGCACGCCGTGCGGATCGACGGCCAGGCCTACGAGTGGACCGGGCCCTACGCCCGGTTCGACCGCTGAGGAGATGACGATGAAGTCCGGCATGAGGTGGGTCATCATCGGCCTGATCGCGGTCGCCACCGTGGTCAACTACATCGACCGCAACGCCCTGGCGGTGATGTGGCCCGAGATCGCGTCGCAGATCGGCGCGACCAAGTCGGACTACGCCCTGCTGGTCACCATCTTCATGCTGTTCTACGCGCTGGGGCAGTTCGTGTTCGGCAAGCTGTTCGACGCCATCGGCGTGCGGCTGGGCTTCGCCCTGTCGATCGGCTTCTGGTCGATCTCGATCATGCTGCACGCCCTGGCCAGCTCGATCCTGTCGTTCAGCCTGTTCCGCGCCATGCTGGGCATGAGCGAGGCGGGCGCCTGGCCCGGCGCGGTCAAGGCCAATGCCGAGTGGTTCCCGGCCAAGGAGCGCGCCCTGGCCCAGGGCATCTTCAACGCCGGCGCCTCGGTCGGGGCGATCATCTCCGCGCCGCTCATCGCGATGATCTTCCTGTGGCTGGGCTGGAAGGGGACCTTCCTGCTGGTCGGCGTGCTGGGCTTCGTCTGGTTGCTGCCCTGGCTGGTGATCTACCGCGCCGGTCCTGACAAGCACCCCTGGGTCAGCGACGCCGAGCGCGTCCTGATCCTCGACAAGCCGCAGGCCCATACGCCGAACGAGGCCCTGGTCCCCGTCTATGTGCCCACGCTCACCCAGCTGCTGTCGCACCGCCAGAGCTGGGGTGTGATCCTGTCGCGCTTCTTCCTCGACCCCATTTGGTGGCTGTTCGTCTCGTGGCTGCCGATCTACCTGGCCGAGACCTTCCACTTCGATATCAAGCAGATCGGCATCTTCGCCTGGGTGCCTTACGTCGGCGCGATGATCGGCAGCATGGTCGGCGGCTGGCTGTCGGGTTGGCTGATCAAGGCTGGCCGTGAGCCGGGCCTGGCCCGCAAGATCACCGTCACCCTGGGCGGCCTGATCATGGTTCCGTGCCTGGTCGCCGCGCCCAACATGACGGATCCGACCCTGGCGGTCCTGGTCATCGCCGGCGTGCTGCTGGGCTTCCAGATCGCCATCGGCAACATCCAGACTATCCCCGGCGACCTGTTCGACGGTCGCTCGGTCGGCTCGCTGGCCGGCGTCGGCGGTATGGCGGCTGTCGCCGGCACGCTGATCACCACCTGGCTGGTGCCGGCGATGACCAAGGTCTCCTACGGCCCGATCTTCATCCTGGTCGCGGCCCTGGTTCCCCTCTCCATCCTCTCCCTGTGGTTCGTCACCGGTCGCATCGCGCCGGTCCTGCCGACCACCTCCAAGACTCTGAAGGACTAGCTCATGCGCCTCAAGGACAAGGTCGCCATCGTCACCGGCGGTGGCCGCGACATCGGCCGCGACGTCTCCCACGTACTCGCCCGCGAAGGTGCGAAGGTCGTGATCAACTTCGCCAACGACGAGGCCAGCGCGGCCGCAACGCTGGAGAGCGTCCGCGCCGCGGGCGGCGAGGCCATCGTCTGCCGCGCCGACGTGACGACCGCCGAAGGCGTCGCCACGCTGGTGGCCGCGGCCCAGGAAGCCTATGGCGAGCAGGTCCACATCCTGGTCAATCTGGCTGGCGGCATGGTCGAGCGTCGCCCGCTGGCCGAGATCGACGAGGCCTTCTTCGACAAGGTCATGACCCTGAACCTGAAGTCGGCCTACCTGATGACGCGCGCCGTCGCGCCGCTGATGCCGGAGGGCTCCTCGATCATCAACTTCTCGTCCCAGGCTGGTCGTGACGGCGGCGGTCCGGGCGCGGCGATCTACGCCACGTCGAAGGGCGCGCTGATGACCTTCACCCGCTCGATGGCCAAGGAGCTGGGTCCCAAGGGCGTGCGGGTCAATAGCCTGTGCCCCGGCATGATCGCCACCAGCTTCCACGACACCTTCACCAAGCCGGAAGTCCGCACGGCCGTGGCCGGCAATACGCCGCTGCGTCGTCAGGGCCGGCCTGAGGAGGTCGCCGAGACGGTGGCGTTCCTGGCCTCGGACGCCTCGTCGTTCGTGACCGGCGCCAATATCGACATCAATGGCGGGATGTTCTTCTCGTGATGCGCCGCGGGCCCGTCGCGATCGCGCTGCTGCTGGCGCTGGCCGGCGGACCCGCCCTCGCTCAAGAAGCCTGGCGGCCGGCCTGGACCGCCGCCGCAGCCCCGGCGCGGTTCGATGTCGACGCCGCCAAGGCGCCGATCGGCTACGACAACCAGACGATCCGCCAGGATCTGCGCATGGGCATGGCCGCCAAGGCCGTGCGCCTGCGGATCAGCAATGAGGTGGGTACGGAGCCTCTGACGCTGAATGGCATGATCGCCACCGGTCCCGATGGTCGCGCCGTTCCCGTCACCTTCGGTGGCGCGCGTGAGATCACCATGCCGGTGGGCGTGGCGCTGGTCAGCGACCCGCTGCCGATCGCGGTCAAGCGCGCCGACTTGCTGTCGGTCAGCCTGCACGCGCCGGGTCCGACGCGTGGTGTGGTGCGGCGGACCGCTGTGCGACTGGGTCCCGGCAATGCGCCGGTATCAGACGCCGCTACCGTGGAGCGCCGCCAGAGCTTCATCTCCGCCGTCTACGGCTTGTCGGACAAGCCGCCGGCCGTGGTGGTGGCGCTGGGTGACTCGATCACCGAGGGCGCGACCTCGACCCTTGGGGCCGACGCCGACTGGCCGTCGGTCCTGGGCCGCCGTCTGGAGGCGAAGTGTCCCGGCGCGTTTGTCGTGGTCAATGCCGGCATCAGCGGCAACCAGGTCGTGCGCGACGGGCGCAGTCCCAATGTGCGGGCGCGGCTGGACCGCGACGTGCTCTCCCTGCCGGGCGTCACCCACGTGGTGCTGATCGAGGGCATCAACGATATCCGCCACGACGGCGATCCGGCCCACCCGGGCCGTAGCCCGGAAGAGGTGATCGCCGCCTATCGCCAGGTCATCGCCCGCCTGCACCTGCGCGGGATCAAGATCATCGGCGGCACGCTGACGGCGTTCGGCGGCTCGGAGCGCTTCGATGAACGCTCGGAGTCCGCGCGCCAGACTGTCAACGCCTTCATCCGCAAGGGCGGCGAGTTCGACGGCGTGGCGGAGTTCGACAAGGCGACGCTGGATCCGGCCAAGCCCGAGGCGATGCGGACGGACTTCGTGCGCGACGACCGCCTACACCCCAACGACCAGGGCTATGCGGCGATGGCGCAGGCCATCGATCTCTCCGCCTTTTCCTGCAAGCGCTAGGCGGGGCGCAGGAAGCGTCCGGCGCGCTCGCCGACGGGCGCGCCGTGGCTCCAGCTCAGCTGGCCGTTGACCAGCACGTGGGCGATGCCCTTGGCCGGCCGGGTCGGGGCTTCGTAGGTCGCCTCGTCGATGATGGTGTCAGCGTCGAAGACCGTGATGTCGGCCTTCAGGCCCGGCGCGATGCGGCCGCGCCCCGTCAGGCCGAAGGTGTCCGCGGCCAGGCCCGTCATCTTGTGGACGGCCGTCTCCAGGCTGATCAGCTTCTCGTCGCGGGCGTAGTGGCCCAGCACGCGCGGGAAGGCGCCCCACAGGCGCGGGTGCGGGCGCTTGTCATGGGGTAGGCCGTCCGAGCCGATCATGCAGCAGTCGTGGCTAAGGATGGCGCGCATGTCCGCCTCGGCCATCTGGAAGTAACTGGCGCCGCCCGGCATCAGGCGCTCGGCGGCCTCAGGCTGGGTGACGTCCCATTCCTCAGCGATCGAGGCCAGGGTGCGGCCGGCCATTTCGGGATGAGGCTCGGACCAGTTGACCAGGATCTCGACCTCGCCGTCGGCCAGGTCGGGGCGGATGATCGTCGAGCCGGCGGTGTAGGGGTAGCAGTCCAGGTGCACCGGCTGGCGCGTGCGGGCGTCGTCGATCAGGCCCAGGGTCTCGGCGGCGCGGCCCCAGTTGCGCAGGCCCGCGCACTTGTGGTGCGACAGGATCAGCGGCGCGCGGCTGGGGCCGGTGACCGCGAAGGCCTCCTTCAGCGCCTCGATGATGCCTTCGCGCTCGTCGCGGATGTGGGCGGTATAGACGCCGCCGACCTCGGCCACCGTCTTGGCCAGGGACTGCAGTTCCTCGAGATCCGCCGCCTGGGCGGGGGCGTAGAACACGCCGGAGCTCAGGCCCAGGGCGCCTTCTGCCAGGGCGTCGCGCAGCAGGACGTCCATGCGCTCACGCTCGGCCGGGGAGGCGGCGCGCTGCAGGTCGTCCAGGCACAGCACCCGAAGGGCCGAGTGGCCGACCAGGGCGGCGACATTGGTGCGCGGGATGGCTGCCTCGATGGCGCGGCGATAGTCGGCGAAGGTGGCGTAGGCGAAGTCTTCGCGCGCCCCCAAGAGGTTGAACGGCTCGTCGACCGTGTCCTCGAAGGTCAGCAGCGCCGCCGAGATCCCGCAGTTGCCGGCCACCACCGTGGTGACGCCCTGGCTGATCTTGGGCGTCATGTCCGGCTGGGTAATGCAGACTAGGTCGTCGTGGGTGTGCACGTCGATGAAGCCCGGCGCG
>JAEXJH010000566.1 GCA_023445955.1 Pseudomonadota bacterium | reverse complement strand
CGTGCTCGTTGGCGGCGAGGTCGACGACTATGACGACCACCGCGCCATCTACCTGCTGGGCTTCAACGACGCCCTGGAGCTGGAAGTGGGCCTGCGCCTGCGGCCCACCGACGATCGCTGCATGCTGGCCGACAAGTTCGCGCACCTGATCGCCCCCGGCGAAACGCCCAAGAAGGGCGCCGATGTCTGGGAGGCTTCGCGCCTGTTCACCACCGAGGCCTATCGCAAGCGCAAGGGTCCGGGCCGCGGCGAGCGGGTGTTCGAGTGCTGGGCGGCCGCCTTCGAGCTGGCCCTGCGCCGCGGCGTGAACCGCTTCGTCGGCATGATCGACATGCAGCTGTATCCGGGGATCCTGAACTCGCCGATCGACACGCGCCTGGTCGGCATCCCGCGCGCCTATGAGTACGGCGTGGTGGCCGGCTCGGAAATCGCCGTCTCGCAGGCCCTGCTGGACCGGGTGCTGGAAGCGATCTGCCGCGAGTCGCCGATCGGCTACGAAATCGACGCCATGGACATGATCGCGTTCGGTGACCTGGCCGCCGTGCAGCGCCAGGTGACCCGCGCCATGACGCCGCAGCTTAACGCCGGCGTCGAGCGCGACGAGACCCTGGCGGCCGAAACCCTGTTCCGTCTGCACGACAATTCGGGCGAGGCGCGGCGCATCTGGGCGGACCGCTCGCGCGACGCCGGCAGCGGCGCGCGCCTTAACGCATAAGGGGTTCGTTCAAGGTCGGCCCGTTCCGCCGGGAGCGGGCCGCACACGGACTTAACCTTACTCGCGCCTGGCGACAGCCGGTCGCCCCACGGTTGGCGGCGAATCGCCTATTTGGCGACTAACCTGCTCGAATCGGGGAGGCCAGCTAAACCATCGCGACGTAACGCCGCGCCATGAACGCCCCAGCTTCCGCCGACGTCACGGTCGTGTCATTTTCTCCGAACAACCGTTAGAGGCGGAAAACTACAATGAGCGAAGAAACTGAGGGCCGGCGCCCGAACCCTGTCGACCTGCACGTGGGCGGCCGCGTCCGCATGCGTCGCAAGCTGCTTGGCGTCAGCCAGGAGCAGCTGGCCGACAGCCTGGGCCTGACCTTCCAGCAGGTGCAGAAGTACGAGCGCGGCGCCAACCGCGTCAGCGCCAGCAAGCTGTACGAGATCGCCAAGACCCTGCAGGTCCCGGTGTCGTTCTTCTTCGACGGCCTGGCCGATCCGATGAGCGGCGCGGAAGTCGATGACGCCGCCCAGCACGCCGAAAAGGTGGTCCAGGAGTTCCTGACCACGCCGGAAGGCCTGGAGCTGGCTGAGGTGTTCCCGCGCATCGGTCGCGGCCGTGTCCGTCGCCAGGTCCTGGACCTGGTGCGCGCGATGGCCGACGAAGCCGCCCGCGAGAACGCCTAAACTGGACTGAGCGCGCCTCGCTCAAGCGCGCTTGGCTGGTTCAAGACTGAGAAGACCTCGGCTGGCGGGCCGAGGTCTTTTTCATATCTGGAGGCGGGTTCAGCCGGTGGAGACGCTTGATTGGGACGCGGCCCAGATCCGCTTGGCTGCGCCCGCCGCGGCGGGCGTCAGGCCGCGAAGATCGTAGGTCCTGACGATGCGCATGCCGATCTCGCGGTCGCGCTGCCAGGCCACGGTCACGTCATGGGCCAGCCCCGCGACCAGGTCGACCAGCTGCACCTTCGCCGGCGGGGCGTTGCTGGACAGCATCTGGATGCGCGCGCCGCTGCTCGACAGATCCCGAATGATGCAATCCCACGCGAAGGCGCCGCACAGGATCTTGCCGGACCTCTGAGTCTGAATGCGGACGGCTGTCCGTCGATCTTGATCGCCGCCTGACGCGTACTTCGCCATGCGGAGATAAACGCATGCCGCGGTTAATCGGCCGTCTAAATTTAGGATTTTTGTAGTGAAGGTTAACGGGAAGACGCCCCCGTTTTGGGTCCGGCGGCCGGACGCCCGTCGACTGACAGCCTTGTCATTTACAACCCCGCGACGATAGGCCCGCTTTACCGAACAGTGTTACCGCTACAGAAAATGGGGCGTACGGACAAAGAGCCGGCGCGAGAGGAAACGACCAAATGGCGAAGGGATCGGTGCTTCTGGCCGATGTGAACGGCCGTGACCTGGCGGTGGCCGTCGTGCGTCCCGGCGATCCGCCGCGCGACCATCGCGAGCTCCCCTGCGCCTCGCTGCGCGAGCTGGAGCTACACCTGACGGCGGCCTTGGCCGGCCACGGCGACTTGGTCGGCGCGGCCGTCTGCGGCGCAGGTCCCGAGATCGACGGGGCCATCGCCCTGACCGCCGGCGACTTCGTCGTCACCCAGTCCTGGCTGCGGGCGGTGCTGAAGACCCCGCGCGTGGCCCTGCTCAACGACTTCGCCGCCTGCGCGCTGGGCGCGCCGCGTCTGTCGCCGGCCGCCATGACCCTGGTCCGCGAGGGCAAGCCGGCCCGCAACGCCCAGATCGCCGTGATCGGCCCCAATCTCGGCCTCGGCGTCGCGGCTCTGACGCCGCACCGCCTCGACGGCTGGACCCCGGTGGTCAGCGAAGGCGGCCATGCCGACTTCATGCCGGGCGAGCCGCGCGAGGCCGCCGTGTTCCAGGCCCTGCAGGCCAGGTACGGCCGGGTCTCGGCCGAGCACTTCCTGTCGCAGGCGGGGCTGGTCGACATCCACGCGGCGCTGGGCGGAAGCGGCAGCGACGACCTGATCCTGTCGCGCGTCCGCGACGGCGACGCGCGCGCCCGCGAGGCCCTGTCGATCTTCAGCGGCCTCCTGGGCGCCTTCGCCGGCGACGCGGCCCTGATGTTCGCCGCCCGCGGCGGCGTCTACATCAACAGCCCCCTGATGGAGCGGGTGGACGGCCTGCTGGACACCGAAGCCTTCAACCGCCGCTTCGCGGACAAGGGCCGGATGAGCGGCTACCTGAAGGATATCCCGGTTTACCTGACGCGCGGGCGGTGCACCCTGCTGGGTCTGTCGGGGCTCTTCACGGCCAGCGACATGAAGTACACGGCGGACGAGGTGAAGTTCCTGGATTGCTGAGGGGGAGCCGCGTCGCAGGTTTCCTCTCCGGCTAGACCAAAGCTGCCATCCGCTCCACCTCCAACGCCTCCTCCAGATCCCCCAGAATATCCGCCACGTCCTCCAGCCCCACCGACAGCCGCACCAGGCCCTCGCCGATGCCCGCCGCCGCACGCTCCTCTACCGAATACGGCGAGTGGGTCATGCTGGCCGGATGCTGGATCAGCGTCTCCGCGTCGCCCAGCGACACGGCCCGGCGGATCATCGTCAGGCGGTTCATCATCGACACCCCCGCCGCGTGGCCGCCCTTCAGTTCGAAGGCGATCATGCCGCCGCCCGCGCCCATCTGGCGCTCGGCCAGGGCGCGCTGCGGGAAGCTCTGCAGGCCCGGATAAAACACCGACGCCACGGCCGGATGCGCCTCCAGCCAGCGGGCCACCGCACGGGCGCTGTCGCTGTGACGCGCCATGCGCAGCGCCAGGGTCTTCAGGCCCCGCATCACCAGGAAGGCGGTGAACGGCGACATCACCGCGCCGGTCATGTCCTTGACGCCCACCAGCCGCACGCGGGCCATGTCCTCGACGCCGCCGACGGCGATGCCGCCCACGAGGTCGCCGTGGCCGCCCAGATACTTGGTCGCCGAGTGGACGACGATGTCGGCGCCCAGAGCCAACGGCCGGGTCAGGACCGGCGTGGCGTAGGTGTTGTCGACCACCACCTTGGCGCCGGCGTCATGGGCGATGCGGCTGATGGCGGCGATCTCCACGAGGCGCATGTTCGGATTGGCCGGGGTCTCGAAATAGACGATCCGGGTCTTGTCCGAGATCGCTTCGGCCAAAGCTTCAGGCCGGGTCATGTCGACCGTCTTCAACGTCACGCCAAACCGGGTGAGACCGTCACGCAGGAAGGCGTAGGTGCAGCCGTAGAGCGTCTGGTCGGTGATCACCTCGTCACCGGCTCGCAGGAAGCTCCACAGGGTGGCGGTGATCGCGCCCATGCCCGAGGCCGTGGCGACGGCCGCCTCGCCGCCCTCCAGGCTGGCCATGCGGCGCTCCAGCAGGTCGGTCGTCGGGTTGGAGATCCGCGAATAGAAGTGCCCCTCCCGCGTGCCGGCGAACATCTCGCCGCCCGCCTCGGCGCTCTCGAACGCGAAGGTTGAGGTCAGGTGCACCGGCGGCGTCAACGCGCCGTGCTCGTCGGCGGGATCGTAGCCCGCATGGATCGCCCGCGTGGAAAAGCCGCCCTGGTCGCTACGCATGTCTCACTCCCTGTTGGGGCGAGCGTGGCGTGGAAGACCGTGGCATAGATTGCGAAGTCTGCCACGATAGGCTTCTGTTTTGGCAGATCCTGCTCAAGAGGCCGTCGTGGACGCTAAAGACCGCCAGATCATCCGCGAACTGCAGAAGGATGGCCGCCTGACCAATCAGGACCTGGCCGAGCGGGTGAACCTGTCACCCTCCCCCTGCCTGCGCCGGGTGCGCAACCTCGAGGCCGCGGGCGTGATCACCGGCTACACCGCGCTCGTCGACCAGAAGGCCTATGGCCTGCCGATCACCGTCTTCGTGCGCGTGCGGCTGAACAGTCCCAGCCAGGACCTGATCACCGGCTTCGAGGCCCAGGTGCAGCGGATCGACCAGATCCAGGACTGTTTCCTGCTGGCCGGCAGCGACGACTATCTGCTGCGGGTGATCGTCGACAGCCTGGAGGCCTATGAGGACTTCATGCGCCGCAAGCTGCACGCCATCCCCGGCATCGCCTCGATCGACACCAGCTTCGCCTATGGCGTGGTCAAGCAGACGCGGGTATTCCCGGTTGCGGGCTGAAGGTGCGGCAATTCGTCCGACAGGCTGTCACGGGAATTTCAGCCCCGCCGCTCCGGCCGACCGCTACCATGGCGAACGATGATCAATGAAGCGCCACCTCTCTCTGGGTCGCCCAGCGTCACCACGGCGCTGAAGCACGCCCCTTTGGGCATCGCGATCTTTGACAGCCAGATGCGCTACCTGGCCGCCTCTCGGCAGTACCTGACCGACCAGGGCCTGCCCGCCGACATGCCGCTGATCGGCCGCCGGCACTACGACGCCTTTCCCGAAGTGCCGCAGAAGTGGCGCGACCTGCACGCCCGAGTCCTGGCCGAGGGCGTCGAGCTGCGCCACGAGGGCGATCCGTACGTCAACCGCGCCGGCCGCACCGAATGGATCCGCTGGTCGATGGCCCCCTGGCGCACCGACGCCGGCGAGATCGGCGGCCTGGTGCTCTACACCGACGTGGTCACGGCCAATATCGAGGCGCGGCTGAAGCTGGAAGCGGCCGAGGCCCGCTATCGCGCCGTGTTCGACCAGGCCGCCATGGGCGTGGCCCGCCTGACCCCGACCGGCGAGATCCTCGAGGCCAATGACAGCTTCTGCGCCCTGCTGCGCCGCGACCGCGACGCGCTGTTGGGCGAGACCCTGCCGAACCTGGTGCATCCCGACTTCCTGGAGCCCGTCCTGAAGTCGAACCAGTCGCTGCTGACCGGCGAGGTCGAGACGTGCGCGGCCGAGCGCCTGTTCCTGGCCCCGGACGGCGCCGAGCTTTGGATCCACCTCACCGCCTCGATGGTCCGGCACGACGACCAGCCGGCCTACATCCTGGCGATCATCTCCGACATCAGCGTCCGCAAGGAGGCCGAGAACGCCCAGGCCCGTCACCAGAGCCAGCTGCGCCTGCTGATCAACGAGCTGAACCACCGCGTGAAGAACACCCTGGCCACCGTCCAGTCGATGGCGGCCCAGACCCTGCGCAACGAACCCGACCCGGTCGTGGCCTTCGAGAAGTTCGAGGCGCGCCTCTTGGGCCTGTCGGGCGTGCACGACATCCTGACCCGCGAGAGCTGGCACGGCGCCGCCCTGCACGAGGTGGTCGAGCGCGCCCTGCGCCCGTTCGACGAGGCCGCCACGCGCTTTACGATCGACGGCCCGCCTGTGCGCCTGCAACCGGGCGGCGCCCTGACCATGGCGCTGATCCTGCACGAGCTGGCCACCAACGCCCTGAAGTATGGCGCGCTGTCGAACGCCGAAGGCCGCGTGAGCCTGACCTGGACCTATGCCGAGGCCGACCGCGCCCTGCAGGTGGCCTGGACCGAGACCGGCGGCCCGGCCGTCACGGCCCCCACCCGCAAGGGCTTCGGCTCGCGCCTGATCGAGCGCAGCCTCGGCGGCGAGCTGAAGGGCGCGGCGGTCATGGACTACCGGCCCGAGGGCCTGGCCTGCGTCCTGCGCGCCCGCCTGCCGGAAATGCAGGAAAGCGCGGCGCCCTGAAACCAAGCCATGGCGGGTCACAGCCCGTGGCGGCGTCCTAGTTCATAAGAGACTCCTGGCGAACCCCACCCGCTGTCTCTTATAAACATCA
>JAEXJH010000565.1 GCA_023445955.1 Pseudomonadota bacterium | reverse complement strand
GTCCTGCCCGCCGAGCCGGGTTGGTGGTACGAGCCCAAATGGGACGGTTTTCGCTGCCTGGCCTTCCGCCAAGGCGATGCTGTGAGCCTGCAGGCCAAGTCGGGCAAAGCCTTGACCCGATACTTTCCCGAGGTGGTCGAGCGGCTGCTGGCGCTGCCTCAGGAGAGCTTCGCGGTCGACGGCGAGCTTTTGATCCCGGTTGACGGGGCCTTCTCTTTCGAAGCCCTGCAGCTGCGGCTCCATCCGGCCCAAAGCCGCGTCCAGCGCCTGGCCAAGGAAACGCCGGCCGTCCTGGCGCTGTTCGACATGCTCCAGGCGCCCGATGGCGCGGACCTGCGCGATCGGCCGTTGAGCGAGCGTCATGCGGCCCTGGCCGCATTCCTGCGCGGCCAGGAAGATCCGGCCCTCACCCTGACACAGGGGACGTCCGAGCTGGCGCGGGCGCAGGCTTGGTTGGACGAGGGTAAGCTCGAGGGCGTCGTCGCCAAACGTCTGGACGGCCCCTACGCGCAGGGCGAGCGGGCGATGATCAAGGTCAAGCGCGAACGGACGGCCGACTGCGTGGTCGGCGGTTTTCGCTATGGCAAGGACAGCGATCTGGTCGCCTCGCTGCTCCTGGGCCTCTATGACGAGGATGGACGTCTCGATCACGTCGGCTTCACCTCGGGCTTGGCCGCGGTCGATCGGCGCGCCCTGACCAAGCGCCTGGAGGCGCTGGCTGGGGGCTCGGGGTTTACCGGCGACGCGCCGGGCGGACCCAGTCGCTGGTCTGACGAACGCTCCAGCCAATGGACGCCGCTCGAACCCGAAATCGTGGTCGAGGTTTCCTTCGACCACGTCTCGGCCGGCCGCTTTCGCCATGGCACGCGGCTGATCCGGTTTCGGCCCGACAAGGCTCCGGCCCAATGCCGCAAGGTGCAGATCGCTTAGGAGCGCGATCGTCACCCCTGCGGTGCTGGCCTCATCCACACCTCGACCGTATGGGCCGCGCCGGGTCCGTGCTCGTTGAGGGCGATCGCCGCGCGCCAGGCCGCGACCTGCGGATGGCGGCTGAAGAACGACAGGTCGTGGGCGGCGTGGACCTCGAAGGTCGCGTCGGCCGGCCGGTCGGGAATCTGGTCTTGCCCCGCCTGTTTCGACGCGTCCGTCGCGCCGGGCTTGAGCCAGACCAGCACCTCCCAGTCGTCGACGTCGGCTTGGCCGGTCTTCATCTCCACCTTGTAGGTCCGCACGTCGGGATGCTGGTCCCAGAAGGCCTCGTCATGTGGCTTGGCGCGCACGAGGAGGTCGGCGCCTTCCGGCGCGGCCGGCGCGGGGATCGGCGCGGCCTGGGCGGGATCGGACGATGGGGTCTCGAACATCTTAGCCTCCGTAGGGCGCGCGCCAAGGCGGCGCGCGGGTCGTGGGGGTAACGCGCGAGCCGCGTCAAAGCCGCCCGCCAGGGTGCTTGGAACCGCCACCCGCCGCGACCCGTTGCAGCTCGCCCAATCCGCCCGGAGCGCCTTTCGTGTTCACCTACCTCGTCTACCCCGCCGCCGACGGCTGGCGCGTCCAACTTCAGGACGCAGCCGACATCGCGATCCTGCCAAGCTTCGCCGCGGCCGAGCGCCGGGCCCGCTGGCTGGCCGCGCGCGCCAGCGTCAAGGACCACGACAGCCAGGTCTTGCTGCTCGACGCCAGCGGCGCCGTGGTCGGGCGCTGGCAGGCCGAACGCTACACGCCTGCTCTTTGCCTGGAGCTTGCCGCATGAGCGATGGCAATTTCGCCGCCATGGCGGACGATGGCCTCACCCTGCCGCCGGCCGCCTTTGCGGGGCCGCGTATCCTGCTGGCCGGTCCGGTCGACTACGACATGTACCAGGCGTTTCGCCAGCAACTGGCCGGCGCCGACCATGAGCTGGTCATCGTCGAGCTTTCGACCCTGGGCGGGGATCCGGAGGTCGCCCGGATGATGGGCGAGGACGTGCGCTTCCACAGCGAGATCTCGCCCGCGCGCCGGTTCGTGTTCCTGGGCAAGGCGGCGATCTATTCGGCCGGGGCGACTTTCATGAGCTTCTTCGCGCCAGCCAACCGCTATCTCACGCGGGGCACGCGCCTGATGATCCATGAGCGCAAGCTCAACAAGACCCTGGAGCTCAACGGTCCGCTCACCTCCTGCGTGGCCTCGGTCAAGGCGGTCCTGCACGAGATCGAGCACTCGATCGCCATCCAGAACGAGGGCTTCGCCAACCTGATCGCCGGCTCGTCGGTCGACATGGCCACTGTGCTCGAACGCGCGCCCTCCAACTGGTACATCGAAGCCGAGGAAGCCCGCGCCCTGGGTCTGATCCGGGCCGTGATCTGACACGCGATCCCGCGACAATTCGTCCACGCCGCCAGGCCTGTTCGCGCCTGGCGAGGCCGTGAGGATTTCCTATCTAACGGATTGATCAATCACGGGAGTTGACGATAGACATGGCCGGCGGCTGGACCCATGACGGCGGGGTGCTCGACCAGATCGAGGACACGGTCATCGACGGCGTGCTGCATGCTCGCGCGCGTCTGCCCAGCGGTGAAGGCGCCCTCACCTGCGACGAATGCGGCGAGGACATCCCGCTGGCCCGGCGCAAGGCCCTGCCCGGCGCGCGCACCTGCGTGACCTGCCAGTCGGGCCGCGACAAGCGCCTGGTCATCGGCGGCATCAATCGGCGCGGCAGCAAGGACAGCCAGCTGCGCTGACCTCAACGGTATCGGTTCGGGGATCGGCGCGCCTTCACGGCCGCGCCAGGTCGCCGCGGCTCGGGACTAACCCGCGGCGCGCCCTTTCGCCCGCGGCGATACCTGGAGCTGGGCCCGAGGCCTAGCGCCTCGGGCCATGCCTTGCCCGCGACACCATGGCGACTCGCCACCCAATCGTTAATGTTCTATATTCGTTCACATGAACCACGCTCATCCCGCGACCGCCCTGTCGCTGAGCGCCGTGGAGATCGACGGCCTCAGCGGCGACCCTGGCTATCTCGACGCCCTGCCCTTCGTGCATCACGTCGATCCGGCCGCCGACGGCGGCCTGGTCGTCTGGCTGCGGGCCGGCGATGCCCAGGCGCCCGACCTTGGAGGTCTCCCGCCAGAGCGGCCGGCCGACGTCGAGCTGCATGGGCCCGGCGCGCCGTGCCAGGCCCTGGTGGCTCATCCGCGCGTCCAGCACGTCGAGATGTTCTTCGATGGCTTGGGCGATCCGGTCTGCGCGCCGCGCGGCTGGTGGCACGCGCGTGTTTGGCTGCGCGCCGCCGCTTAAGCGGCAACGCCGTCTTTCACCGCTCCCGTCGGCGCCCTAGGCTGGCTTGGCCAGGCGGAGGATCCTCGCGCGATGTGTTGGTGTGGACGGCCTCTCATCCCAACGGTTTGATGGCGCTTAGCGTCAACAAGCCAGTCGAGAGGAGAGCAACATGGTTACACCAGTGCGTATCGGCATGGACACGGCTAAGTCCGTGTT
>JAEXJH010000564.1 GCA_023445955.1 Pseudomonadota bacterium | reverse complement strand
GCACGGGCCTGGGCCTGGCCATCGCCCGCGAGCTGGCCCAGGGTCATGGCGGCGATCTGGCGCTGGTCGAAACAGGTCCGGGCGGCTCGGTGTTCGACCTGACGCTGTCTGGCGCGCCCGAGCCGCTGCCTGAGCCCGATGACAAGGCCGCCGACGCCTCGGCTACCTAGGAGGACATGCGATGACCACGACCTGGACCATCGCCGTGAAGCTCGGCGCGTCTCCAGGCCTCGCGCCGATCCATGAGATCACCGTCGAGGCTCCTGACGCCCCCACCGCCCTGCGCCGCGTGGCGGCCATGGTCGCGGTGCAAGAGGCTTCCGACGCCGAACTGCTGCTGGACGGCCAGGAGGAGGTCTTTTCCCGCGCCGAGGTCGAGGCGGGCCTGGAAGAGCATCAGGCCCGCACCTGAGGCCTGCTAGAGGCCCTTGGCCACGCCCTCGCGACGCGGATCCGCGCCGCCTTCCAGCACGCCGTTCGGCCGCACGATCACGCCGTGCAGGCCCGAGCCTTCGATCTGGCCGACCTTGATGTTGACGCCGCGGGCGTTCAGCGCCGCCAGCATGTCCGGACCGAACCAGTCGGCGTCACCGGAGTACGTATCGCCGCGCGCCACCACGTTGGGCAGCGAGACGGCCTCCTGCATGTTCAGGTTCCAGTAGAACAGCCCGACCATGGCCTTGAGATTGTAGGACAGGATGGCGTTGCCGCCCGGCGAGCCGACGGCGGCGACGAACTTGCCCTTCTTGTCCAGCACGATGATCGGGGCCATCGACGAGCGCGGACGCTTGCCCGGCGCCACGGCGTTGGCGGCCGGTGCGCCATCCTTCTCCTTCGGCGAGAACGAGAAGTCGGTCAGCTGGTTGTTGAGGAAGAAGCCGTTCACCATCCGGCCATTGCCGAAGATGCTCTCGACCGTGGTGGTCATCGAGACAACGTCGCCCGCCGGATCGACGACGACCAGGTGGGTGGTGCCGCCCGGCTCGTGGGTCATGTCGATCCCGACCTTGGGCGCGCCCTTGGGTTTGCCGTAGGGCGGGGCCGCGCCGGCGGTGTCGGTGATCAGCTTGGCGCGCTCGGCGACGTATTTCGGGTCCAGCAGGCCGGCGACCGGCACGGTCACGAACGAGGGGTCGCCCACATAGCGGTCGCGGTCGGCGTACATCACCCGCTCGGCCTGGGCCAGCTGGGTCCAGGCGACCGGATCTGTCGGACCGCGCTTGCCGATGTCGGTGTGCTCCAGCATCTGCAGCGCCTGGATCACCGCCAGGCCTGACGACTGCGGGTTGGGCACGCAGACGGTGTAGACCTTCCACGGCCGGCACAGGGCGTCGGCCGAGCGCGGCTTGTAGCTCTTGAGGTCCGCCAGGGTCATGCTGCTGGGCATGTCGCCCTCGTGCAGGCGGTCGATGATCGCCTGGGCGATCGGGCCGTCCAGCAGGGCCGCAGGGCCATCGGCGGCGATCTTGCGCACCGTGGCGGCATAGGCCGGGTTCTTCAGCACGTCGCCAGCCTGGTACTTGGTCCCGTCCGGCTTGGTGAAGTACTTCACAGCGTCCGGCTGGCTGGCCTGAGGCGCGCGGCTGACGATCATGCCGGCCAGGCGCGGGCTGACCACGAAGCCGTCGTCGGCCAGCTTTTCGGCGTCCTTGAACAGGGTGTTCCAGGCGACCTTGCCGTGTTCCTTCTGGGCTTGGGACAGCATGGCCACCGCGCCCGGCACGCCCGACGAGCGGCCCGACAGCAGCGCCTTCACGAACGGCAGGGGCTTGCCGTCAGGACCCATGAACAGCTCCGGCGTCGCGCCGGCGGGGGCCTTCTCGCGGCCGTCATAGGCCGTCACCTTGTGGGTCTTGGCGTCGTAGAAGACCATGAACGACCCGCCGCCCAGGCCCGAGCTCTGCGGCTCCACAAGGCCCAGCACCGCCTGGATGGCCACGGCCGCATCGACCGCCGAACCGCCGTCGCGCAGCACCCGCAGGCCCGCCTCGACCGCCAGCGGATTGGCCGCGGCGACCATGCCCTTGGCGGTGGTCGAGCTGGAGACGGGCTTGGTCGCGGGCAGGCCCAGCGGGATCGACTCGGCGTGCGCGGCGGAAACCGGGGCCAGCGTCAGTTGGAGCGACGCGGCGAGGGCGAGCAGGGAAACGAAACGACGCATACGGATCCTCTTCACGGACACGAGGGGCGGGCAAGGGGATGGCCTGCCCGCCGTCCCGAGGCCGTCCATGGACACCAATCAAGCGACGCTGTCACGTCCAGATAGTCTGCAAACGCCCTCAATCCCGCGCCCTGAACTCCCGTGCAGCAAGGTTGCTCGGCTCGCCGAACGCCGGCTCGCGAAACTTTTCGAATTTTCCTGCAAACCGGGCTTGCGTTCCCGAAACGGACGGGCTACTTCCCCCGCCTCGCCGAAAGGCAGTGCGCGCCCGTAGCTCAGCTGGATAGAGCATCAGACTACGAATCTGAGGGTCGGACGTTCGAATCGTTCCGGGCGCGCCATTTCGGTTTATAACTGCGAACTCCCAGAATCGCAGACTGGTCGCCCGCCGATGCGGCCAAAGTCCGAAGCAGTTCGGTCCTTCCTCCCATGATCTTGAGCTCGGCAGTGGACAGCACCTCTACGCGCTGAGCCACGGCGCGCACATGCGCGCGGCGATACGATCCATCCGGCGCCCTTAGGCCCTCGCGGGCGGCCTGGGCAATGCGCTCGATGGACTCCGGCGTGATGGTCGGTCCGAGCTTGTTGATCGCGGCTTCGGCGCGCTCGGCGTCGGCGATCGCCTCCTTCTTGATGGCCTCCAGTTCGGCGATGCGATCCTTCAGCCCCTCGGCGCTCTGGCCGATCATGCCGTCCTCGATGGCGGCGTAGAGCCGGGTCAGCTTGTTGGCCGCCTCGGCCGACCGCTTGCGCAACTCGCCGACGTGCGAGCGCCGACGCTCGATCCAGTCCAGGCGACGATCAAGCACATTGCCCATCAGCAGACAGAGGCGGTCGGGCTGAAGCAGCCGACGCTCCAGGTGATCGACGACGGCGTCGTCCAGCTTGCCCATCGGCACGGTGATGCCGGTGCAACCGGCCTTGCCCATCCGGGCCTTGGTCGAGCAAGTGTAGTAGCGGTAGGCGCCGTTCTTGCCGGTCCGCAGCGTCATGGCGCCGCCGCACAGGCCGCAGAAGCAAATGCCGCCCAACAGCACCTGACTGGTCACGAAGCGGGAGGGCATGCAGCTTGGGCTGCGCAGCTTCAGGTGATCCTGCACCGCCTGCCACTCCTCCTCGGTAACGATGGCCGGGATCTTGGCCACCGCGTGCTCTTCGTCCGGCTTGCGGGCGCGGTTCTTGTGGTCGGTGAAGTTAAACCGATGCTCGCCCTTGTAGGTCGTGCGGGTCAGCACTTTGTGGACCGCGTCGATTCCGAACCGGCCACCGGTCTTGGTGCGGACGCTGTTGTCGTTGAGGTGGGTGGCGATCGACTTCAGGCCCAGCGGCCCGGAGCCGTCCACGCCGAAGAGGGCGAGCTTGTAGATGCGCCGGACCTTCTCGGCCTGGATCGGGTCGATCTCCAGCTTCTTCTTGAGCTTGGCCCCGCGTTGCTCGGCGACGACGACCCGGTAACCCAATGGCGGGCGGGACCCGTTCCAGAAGCCCTGGCGGGCGTTCTCCTTCATAGCCCGCAGGGTGTGCTTGCCGTTCTCCTTGGACTGGTACTCGTCAAAGAGCGTCATGATCTTGCGCATCATCACGCTCATCGGATCGTCGCCGAGCTCCTGGGTGATCGAGACGACCTTCACCCCGTTCTTGGCGAGCTTCCTGACGTAGAATTCGAACAGGAACTGGTCGCGGAAGAACCGCGAGAACGAGTGGACCAGGATCACGTCGAACGGCGCCGGCTTGCCCGCCGCCGCTTCGATCATCTCCTGGAAGGCCGGGCGCTTGTCGTCGGTGGCGGTGTTGCCCGGCTCCAGGAACTCGGTCGCCACCTTCCAGCCCCGGCCCGCGCAGAACGCTTCCAGCTGGCGACGCTGGTCGGGGAGCGACAGGTCGTGTTCGGCCTGGCGGCCCGTGGACACACGAAGGTAGATCGCCGCCCGCGACACCGGCGGGGCGGAGGGGGCTAGGCGCGCGCGGCCCATGGCAAACTCCATTGGTCAGGGAAGAGGGCCGAACAGCTCGTCCAGAACGTCGGCGAAGAAGGCCTCGATGATCCGGGCCTCGTGGTCGGTGACCGGCACCAGGTCGGGCCAGTCGTCGGACACCTTGATCGGCCCGTCCGAGCGCCGACGACGGCGCCGGATGCTACCGGCGGCCGCATCCTGGGACGCCGGGCGCTGTGGCTGACGAGGGGCCATGACCCCACGGTGAGGGCCGCCGCCCGTCCGGCAAGCAAAACCGGCGGCGCGGAAACCGTGGGAACGGAAGACAATCCAGAGGCAAGAGCGCCGTCGGCGACCTCACGCCGTGGGCAGGCTCGTGGGCACATAGGGCGCTCCGCAGCCTGGGCAGGTGGCGTTGACGACATACTCCATGGCCCTGCGGACCATGGGAGCGGCAGGACCCGGATCGTGGCTCTCGATCCGGGCGGCGATCACCAACAGGCAGGCCATCTCGTGGACGCTTGTCGGCGTCATCCTGGCGATGGCCCTGAAGTGCCGCCTACGCACCTTGAAGAGGTCGTCGAGCTTGCCTTCGATGGCCGCCATCTCCGGCCCCATCGGCAGGGCCAAATGCTCGCCTTCGCCCATGCGGAAGTAGTCGTATCCAGCTACCGCCGCCGTCTCCAGGCTCGCCCAGCGGCGCGCCAGGTGGTCGCTCTCGAAGTCGGCGGCCAGCCATTGAGCGCAGCGAGCAATCAGGCCGTCTGTGGGCGGCTGAGAGGCGACGGCGCTGGTGCAGACGAGGGGCGCTGCTGACACCGCGCCTAGCAGCGCTCGGCGTGACAGGAGGGGTGGATCGGGTTGGTCGTCAGACATGAGGCGGCTCCCGGCGCGAGCGCTCGGTCCGATC
Source organism: Pseudomonadota bacterium (assembly GCA_023445955.1). Taxonomy (GTDB): domain Bacteria; phylum Pseudomonadota; class Alphaproteobacteria; order Caulobacterales; family Caulobacteraceae; genus Caulobacter. Next base: position 3,758 of record JAEXJH010000564.1, on the reverse strand, counting down.
TGCGCGCAGATCGGTGGCATTGAAGGACGTAGTACGCGATGATGCGCACAGTGAACTGACAATGTCAACACACTGTGCGCGAGTACGAAAACACCGTGTCGATAATCACACCGCTTCAGATGAAGCTCGCCCGCACAGCCCTTGGGCTAGGCGTTCGTGAACTGGCTGCCGCAGCGGGCGTCGCCCCTTCGACAGTTCAACGGTTCGAGTCTGGAAAGGGCGACATGCATTCCCGCACGCTCGCTGGCGTACAGCAGGTGCTTGAGGCGGGCGGCATCGTGTTCATACAAGCCGACGCCAGCGGCGGGCCGGGCGTCCGCCTGTCGAAATAAGTTGGTCGGAGCCTAGACCGGACACGGTCGGGGCTCGCCCTGAAGCGCTTGGAGAGCCTCTTGCCGGGCGGGCTGGTGAGGGTCAAGGGCGGCTTCGCCGTCGCTCCGCGATGCGCGCCACCGGCGCGCACCCTTGACGCTCGCCTGAGCGTCCGGCCCTCGTTCCACCAAGCGCTCCAGGGCGGTTTGTCTCCGAGCTGGGAACGGTCAGAGCGGACCATCCCAATTTTTTCCCAGAGCTTCTTTTTCTACGCCGAACGGTCGACGGGCGTTGAAGACATCGCCGCGCTGGGGACCATGCAGGGTTTTTGGAGCCCAGCATGCCGGCGCCTGCAGAAATCACACGGGTAGACCTCATCTGGCTGAAGGACCGGCTTCAGCGCTGGATCCGCTTTGGCCAACCCGTCGAAGAAATCCTGCACGATCGCCGCCGCCGCACGGTCGGCTTTGCGCCCGGCTCCGTCTTCGCCCTTGTTCACTGGGAAGCCGGCGACTACGGCACCACCCTGTCGCGGCTCTGGGTTCTGCGCGCCGTCTGCCCCGACGAGCCCCGCGACCGCCTGCCCTTCGTCACCCCCGGCGCCGAGATCCTGCTCGACCTGAAGACCTGGGTGAAGGTGCGCGCCGCCCTGGCCGTGATCGACGCCATGGAAACCCAACGCTTGAGACCCGAGGAAGTCTGCCCCGACCACTGGAGGCATGTTGGCGCCCGGATCGCCGTCGCCGAGCCGCCCTCCCCCTACACCCGCGCTCGCCACCAAGCCTGGCTCTCACGCAAACGCCTGGGCCTCTCTGGCGAGACCGCGGCATGAAGGTCGAAACCAAGGTCTACCTGCCCGCCGACCTCTCCAAGGCGCTGGATCAACTAGCCGTCCGCACCCGGCGTCCCAAGTCAGAGATCATCCGCGCCGCGGTGGCCTCGTTCCTGTCGCCCGATGGGGCCGAGCGCTCCGAAGCCGCGCTGCTGCGCCGGCTCGACCGCATGAACAAGCACATGGAGCGCCTGGAACGCGAGGCGCAGGTCGGCAATGAAGCTCTGGCGATCTTCATCCGCACCTGGCTGGGGACCACGCCCCTGGTCACGGCCGCCGACCAGCCGGCGACGCGGGCGCTGGGTCAAAAGCGCTATGGCAACTTCATCCAAGCCCTGAGCCGCCGCCTGAGCAGCGGCACATCCCTCGCCGATCAGACCTTCGAACCCAGCGGGCAAGCCCTGGGCGGCGACGAACCGCCCGATCGCTAGCGCCCCAGCCCCTTGCCGCGCCCCATTTGCCAGGAGATATTGCCGCCCATCTCCACCGTCCCAGCAATCTCCTGCCCCCGATAGCGCTCCATCGCCGGCCGCCACGGGACAAAGCTGAACTCATGGCTGTTCTCGATCACCGCGAACTTGCCCGAGGCCATCTGGACGCTGTCGACCAACTTGCCCCACACACGCTCGCCGGGCTTAGGCGAACGGAACGGCAGGCCCTTATCCCTTGCCATGGATTCCCCCCTCCGCCTCATCTCCTGACGCTCCAGGTTGCTCAGCAAGCCAGGCTCGGCCCGCCAGACCCCGTCCGGCCCGCGCGCGGCATGCTCCTGACGGATCAGCATCTCGCGCCGTCGATCCAGAGCGCGCTCCACCTCACCGCCGAATCCCTGCGGCGCGGCATCCAACGCCACTCTGCTGACGAGCTGATGGTCAAGCCAGGTGGCGCCATCACTCCGGATCTGGCTTTCCAGGTCGAACGCTGACAGCAACCGCACCTGAGCCCGAAGCCCCTGGGCTTGCTCGAACGCCTCAGCTCGGACGGTAAAGTCCTTCGGGATACTCCAGGCGTCGTCACTCCAACGCTCGACCACGCCGGCCCGCCGTAGCGCCTCCAACCGCCGCACATGCGCTTGCACAAGATCGTCAGCGTCCACACCGGGCGGGAGCTTGATCTCCCCGCTCAGAACCTGCTGGCGGTGGACACTGGGTCGATAGACGCCGTCCTCGGCAACACTGGCGATCGTGCGGTCCGCCGGGCGACTGCCCGGCTTGGCGCCCGTCTCGACGATCGATCCGATACGGATGTCGGCGGCGGCGTCGCCATCGACCTCGATGTGACGCACTCGCCCATCGATACCGTCGACCACGAGAGCGATACGGTCACTCAGCTCATCGCCGAGACGCTTGTCGATAATCCGGCCGACCTTCGGCGCCGAGCCTTCCCCGGCTGCGTCGATGACGAAGGCGTCGGGAGCAGCTTCGCGTCCCTGGCGACTCACCGCGCGGCTCATGGCGCGGATGATGTCGCCGCGCTCGCCCATGCCTCTCAAGGTTGGCTCAAGGTCCTCTGAAAGCCGCCAAACGCCCGGTGAGACCTGCTCGGCCAGCGCCATGCGCTCCAGGGCCTTCAGACGCCCCTGACGTAGGGTGGTTTCAATGTCGGCGCGGACCTGGCCTGCCGCTGGCCGAAAATCCACCATCCGCCCCGCGGTCATGCCAGCGACGAGACTACGATCGATGTCGGTGTAGCGCTCGGCAGTGATCGCTGCCTGGCGCTTGCGGGCGATCTCCTGCTCGGTCTGCGGCCCCAGCTCCAGGGTCGCCAGATCCTGGGCGCGATATCGCAGGCCTTGGGTGAGGTAGTCCTGGGCGATCACCAGGTCCTTGCCTAACTCGTCCTTGCCTCGCACCACGATGTGGCTGTGCGGGTGGCCGGTGTTGAAATGGTCTACAGCCACCCAGTCGAGGCGCGTTCCGAGGTCCCGCTCCATTTGGCCCATCAGGTCACGGGTATAGGCCCGCATGTCGGCAAGGTCGGATGCGTCCTCCGGAGAGACAATGAACCTGAACTGGTGGCGGTCGCCGGCGCCCCGCGCGGTGAAGGCCGGGCCGTCGACGCCCTCACCTTCGGGGTCGTAGAGCTTGGCGGGCTCACCGTCCTCGGTGACCCCGTCGCGCACCAAGTAGCGCAGATGCGCTCCGGCCGCCTTGCTGCCGACCTTCAGGATGGCGATGCGCGTCTTGACCACCACCCGCCGATACCCGACCTGCGCGCCTCGAAACTTCATGGTGTTGGCCGCATCCTGACCTCGACCGATCCGGGAGCAGCGCCCCGGCGCATCCGGGCCTCGCACCACACCCCTACCACCCGATCGCGAACGCGCACGGACCGGCTTTGCGACCACACGCGACAGCCTCTCGCTCCGCCCCGCGAGCCGGCCGCCATCGCTGCCGATCCGACCCGGTCGGACCTCGAAATCGAGCAAGTGGTCGTCCATGACCCTAGCTTGCGCCCATGGCCGCTAGCCGCAAGCGTGGCCGGCGCTAGGGAGAGCTACGGGATAGAAAAAGAAATACTTTCCGCCTTCGACCGGCTGGCGCACCCAGCATAGGGCCGGGAAAATCCAGTGTGCAGACAAGCGCGTAAGGCCCCCAAGGGCCGGTCGCTTCAA
>JAEXJH010000563.1 GCA_023445955.1 Pseudomonadota bacterium | reverse complement strand
CACGCGCACTGCGTCGCCACGGGCGTCCTTCAGGCGGCGCACGGCCGGGATGCCCATGATCGCCTGACCGCCGACCGAGCCATTGTAGTAGAGCTTCCAGATCGAGTGCGCGCCCTTGGCCGCTTCGTCGGCATAGCGGAACTCGGGCAGGTCGTCGGTGCCATGCTCGCGCGGGCGCTTGGGCTGCAGGGTGGTCAGAGCGTCCTTGGGCGGGCAGCCCCAGAACGGGAAGGGGCCGCCGGTCAGGCGGCGGTTGATCTCCGAGCCGACGCCGAAACGGTTGTTGGTGTTGTCGGCCTTGTCCTTGACCATCTTGGCCAGCTGGTCCCAGACCGCGCGCCACGGCGTCTCGCCCGGCAGCGACAGCGCCTGCGACAGCCCGCGCGGGAAGCCCAGCGGGAAGTCGAAGCCGACCAGGGCCCGCTCGCCGCGCTTCTTCAAGTCGTCGAGGATGGCGGCCAGGCGCGTCTCGGCCTCGCCGCGGGTGGCCGGGTTGAAGCTCTCGAACGTCAGGCGGAAGCGAACGTCGCGCTTGAGCACGCCGATCCAGATGGAGTCCGCGCCCGTCGTCGGCTTGGCCGCGGCGCTCCAGTCGACGATCACATAGGCGCTGAACAGACGCGACACGATACGCGGCTCCCCGGGAAGGACAGGAAGCCGCGCTTCTACTCCGACGGGAAGTTCAGGGCCAGTCGGGTTCGCGTTTCAACGGTGGATTAGGCGGCGTCGCGGATCTTGGTGGTCGGGCCGATCGGGCGACCGTCGCGAGCGAACCAGCGGATCGGCGGCTCGGCGGCGCTGCCCAGGGCGGCGCGGACGATGGCCGGCGGACGGCGCTCTTCCGGGGTCATGAACAGGCCGTTGGCCTTGACCTTCAGGCCGGCGATCTTGTTGGCGCCCAGCATGGTCAGCGGCACGGCCAGGATCAGGCCCATCAGGATCGGCGCGGTCGAGGTGAAGAGGTCCGGCGTGAACCAGAACACGCCGCCCAGGACGATGCCCGTGGCGCTGATCCAGCCCATGGCGGCGCAGGCTTCCTTGAACGCGACCTTGTCGGCGTCGCGGCGCTGGGTGGCCCAGCCGCCGACCTTGCCGGCCATGATTTCCACGATGGCGCGGGTCTGGGTGAACATCAGCATCGGGGCGACCAGGGCCGAGAGCAGCATCTCGACGGCCAGGCCGGCGGCCACGCGGCGCTTGCCGCCGAAGCCCTTGATCTCGGCCTTGCGGCTGAAGACCAGGATCGAACCCATGATCTTGGGGCCGAACAGCAGCAGGAAGGTGATGATCATGGCCCAGGCGGTGGCCTGGATCTCGCGCCAGTCGATCAGGGCGTGGGCCGCGGCCTGCAGGTCGGCCATGGTGAAGGCCGCCTTCTTCAGCTCGGGCATCAGGGCGCGCGAGGTGATACCGGCCGACAGGGCGATGAACCACAGCGGCGACAGGGCGTAGCTCAGCACGCCGATCACCAGATGCATGCGGCTCATCCAGTGCAGGCCGGGCAGGGCGATCAGCGGCACGTGCTGGACGTTGCCGCGGCACCAGCGACGGTCGCGGGTGGCGAAGTCCAGCAGGTTCGAGGGGCTCTCCTCGTACGAGCCTTCAAGATACGGGGCCAGGTGGACGCTCCAGCCGCCGCGGCGCAGCAGGGCGCTTTCCAGGGCGTCGTGGCTCATCACTTCGCCGCCGAACGGCTTGGGGCCGTTCAGGTGCGGCAGGCCGCAGGTCTCGGCGAAGGCGCGGGTGCGGACGATGGCGTTGTGGCCCCAGAAGGAGCTCTCCGAACCCGACCACCAGGCCAGGCCCGTCCAGGCGACGCGGCCGTACAGGCGCGTGGCGAACTGCAGGGTGCGGGCGAAGATCGTCTGGCCGTTGATGATCATCGGCATGGTCTGGATCAGGCCGGCGCCCGGGTGACGCTCCATGGCGTCGGCCAGGCGGACCATGGCCTCGCCGGTCATCAGGCTGTCGGCGTCCAGGACCAGCATGTGCTCGTAGGCGCTGCCCCAGCGGCGAACCCAGTCGGCGACGTTGCCGGCCTTGCGGCCCGTGTTTTCCTTGCGGACGCGATAGAAGACGTTGCTGTGAGCTTCGCGGCGGAAGCGGGCGAAGCAGGCCTGCTCGGCCAGGGCCACCTGGGCGTCGCGCGTGTCGCTGAGCACGAAGATGTCGAAGTGGCGGCTCATGCCGGTCTCGGCCAGCGAGGCGTCCATGGCGCGCAGGCGGGCGAAGACGGCGGCGGCGTCTTCGTTGTGCACCGGCATCAGGATGGCTGTGCGCGTGTGCAGCTTGGGCATCGGGGCCTCGCCGTCGATGCCGAGCGGATCCTTGGGCTTGCCCAGCAGGATGATGAAGCCGGCGACGGCCGTGCAGAACCACAGCGACAGGGCCAGGAACAGCGGGGCCAACAGCGTCAGGACCACACCCTCCAGGCGGGTCACGCCACCCAGGGCGATGGTGTCGAAGGTGGCCTTCCAGCCGGCGAAACCCATGACGATGGTCGCCAGGGCCACGATCCAGCGGCGCAGGGTCATGTTGGCCACAACGGCCGAGGCGCGGCGCGAACCGCCTTGCCAGAAGCCCAGAGGCTGGACCGGCATGGCCAGCGGCACTTCGGCGGGGATTTCCACCGTGTCACGGCGAACGACCTGATCGAGGGTGACGCTCGTGGAGGAGCGTACGTCGAAGAGGCTGGAGCGATCGCTCATGTCGGCAAATCTCGGGGCTGTTCCGGCGTGGAGGGTCACCGGCTTCGCCTAGAGTAAAACTTCGATCACAAATTCGCTACCGGAAATCACGCCGATTTCGCAGTTGCGAGAAAAAACTATTGTGACGCTTTCCGTTACGGAGGCTCGCCGGTTTGGGGAATTCCGGTAAGCGGCTGGATTGCTTATGTTTCAAGCGCTACCGGTGAGCTCGTCCGTTCCAGAGCGGTTATCAAGCTGAGCCACGCGCCACTTCACGTTCGCGCCTCGCGGGAGCGCTTTTGGGTTCGGTTTCGCCGTCGAACGACGACTCGTCGCGCGTGATTTCGGATCCCAGGAGCCGAATTCTCACGCGCGATCACGGAGTCGCGAGCCTAGGCTCGCACCGCCTGATGCAGGTTCTTAAG